>NZ_DATCMV010000085.1:0-2275 GCF_036563125.1 Microbulbifer sp. | reverse complement strand
GTTTTATCTATCACTGCTCAAGTCGGAAGCGCGTCATTTTCGCGATTATTTGACCCTTGCCCAGAAGGTTGCCGACGAGGACATTGAGCCTCGGGTGCAGCAGCTGCTCGAGATCGAGAAAAACCTGATCGAGTCTGCGGACCAGGATTTCCGTTTCCACAGTGGTGTCCCCAGTCTCGCTTGAGGCGGGTGCTCAGCTGTCGACAGTCACCACGTCGCCCAGCCTCTCCTGAACGATCTCCCGCAAATCCGCGGCCAGACCGCGGTAAAACCTTCGCGCTGGCGCGCTGGCCCGCCACACCAGGCCGTGCTGGCGACGAATCGGTTTCGACTTGATTTCGCTTACATGCAGCGCTTCCGGGTTGTGCATTTCCGAGTGCACATACAGTCCCGGTAGAAACGCCACGCCCAATCCCATAACCACCATCTGACGCAGTGTGTCCAGGCTGGTGCCCTCGTAATCCCGCTGTAAATGTGCCCCCAGGCCCTGACAAATCTCCTGTACCTGATGGTGGAAGTGATGGTGTTCTTCGAGTGTGAGTACCTTTTCGCCCCGTAGTTGTGAGGGCATTACCTGTGATTTGCCTGCAAGGCGGTGGTCTGCCGGCACGACGAATTTAAGCGGTTCGGTAAACAGGGGTTCCACGGCAATGTCGTCGCGATTCACCGGCAGTGGCACGATCGCGATGTCAAAGGTGCCGTCGGTGAGTCCCTGGAGGAGCTGTCTGGGTGGCCCTTCGCGCACATAGAGTTTCAGTTTGTGGTAGCGGGAGTGCAGGGCGGGAAGCACGTTTGGGAGCAGATACGGGCCCAGGGTTGGGGGGACACCGAGTTTGTAGGTGCTCTGGTGCCCCTGCGCGATCAATTCGGCGTAATTGGTGAATTCCCGCATACCCAGGATCAATTGGCGCGCCTGTTCCAGAAGCTCGCGACCCTCCGGTGTCAGCAGGGTGCCGGCGCGAGAGCGCTCGAACAGGGGGATGCCGAGTGTGGCTTCCAGAGCCTGGATCTGGGTGGTGAGCGCGGGCTGGCTGACCCGTAATTCTTCGGCCGCACGGCGAAAATTCGAATGGGACGCGATGGTCACAAAGTATTCCAGCTGTTTGAAGCTCGGAGGGTTTGCGTTGGTGGGCATAGGGTGTCCGACGGCTATTGATAACGTATGGTTATCAGCAAATGGTATTTCAACTTATTGAACTATCACAAAATAATGGATTCGAACCTGATTGCCCAGTCTTGTAATTCAGCTAAGGAGTTCTCATGGAGCACGTAATTTCCGGTGTAGCGAAATTTCAGAAAGAAGTTTTTCCGTCTAAGCAAGAGCGTTTTTCTGAGCTGGCAGGCGGCCAGAGCCCTGAAGTGCTGTTTATCACTTGTGCGGACTCCCGTATCGACCCGAACCTGGTTACCCAGACCGAACCGGGCGAATTGTTCATCTGCCGTAACGCCGGCAATGTGGTGCCTCCCCACAGTAGTCAGACCGGTGGTATGACCGCTTCCATCGAATTCGCCGTGGCAGCACTGGGTGTTTCCCATATCGTGGTGTGCGGACATACCGATTGCGGTGCCATGAAGGGCGCGATTGCACCGGAAAAGCTCGATGGCCTGCCGCATGTTAAGGAGTGGCTCGGTCACTGCCGTTCCGCTACCGAAGTTGTGCGTGGACGCCATGGTTCCCTATGCACCGATCACCTGGATGAAGTGACCTTCGAAAACGTTATCCAGCAGATGCAGCACCTGCGCACCCATCCCTCTGTGGCGAGCGGTATCGCCAATGGTGGCATCACCCTGCACGGTTGGGTTTACAACATTGGCAGCGGTGAAGTGCTGTGTTTTGACGAAGAATCCCGTGAGTTCAAACCGATGGAAGAGCGCTACCGCGCCTTGATGGGTGAACTGCCGGAAGTGGTTACTGGCGGTGCGTGTAGCGCCTGATCGACCTGAAGCCCAGCCCCCCACGCGGTGGGGCTGGCATGGATGCCGAGTAGTTCAATAGAGGTTGAGCGGTTATGAAGTTCGATTTATCCAACGTGCGCGGCGACATCACCGGCGGTATCACCGCCGGCGTCGTCGCGCTTCCTCTGGCGCTGGCGCTGGGTGTGGCCTCGGGACTCGGTCCCATGGCCGGTATTTATGGCGCTATCGCCGTGGGCTTTTTTGCTGCGCTGTTTGGCGGCACCGGCCCGCAGATTTCCGGGCCGACCGGCCCGATGGTGGTGGTGCTGGCAGGTCTGTTTGCCAGCCTTTCCGGCGATGCCTCCCTGATTTTTACCGC
>NZ_DATCMV010000060.1:0-41828 GCF_036563125.1 Microbulbifer sp. | reverse complement strand
CGAGGAGTACATCGTCGAGTGGGGCGAGTACCCGATGCAGTGGCGGTTGCAGAAGCAGTGGGAAGTGAATTACGAAATGACCCAGCAACTGCACAATTTCCGCAAGGAAAACCCGCACGCGAATGTGACCCTGGCGAGCCGCAATGGGCAGCGCGAATACAGCGAGTTCCGGGTGGATGACGACCAGACGGTGTGGCTGTCGGAATGGCACCTGACCCGTATCGGTTTGCCGGGCTGGGTGTGGGTTGGACTTGAAGCGGAACCTGAGCCTTCCGTGCACAACCTTGCCCCCCTGTGCCAGGACCAGCTGGGCCCGCTAGTACTCGGTGTGGCCGGCGCAGAACGCGGACCGGGCTGGCTGCGCATCGAGCAGGTAGGCAGCGAAGCGCGCTACATCAAGCTTGGCGACGAGCTGGGATACAAGACCTTAATTGCCTCGGCGATGACCGAATTCGAACGCCTGCTGCACGGCATTGCCGGCGACCACCTCGAGGTGATGGACCGCCGCGACGGCGAGCTGTTGCGCTGCTACCGCGTACCCATGCATCTCGCCCCGCTTGAGCAATTCGACCTCGGGGATGTGAATTACGATCTGGTGCCGGAGAACGCTTACGCTGGGTAGACCTCACTTCGCACCTGAGAGAACTTCGTAGTGCGTCCGGTGGCGGCCCTGCCGCCGGTGAAAGTTTGCGGGACACGCCGTAAACCCATCCATGGGGGCTCGGCTGCGGCCATCCAGGCCGCAGACGGTCCCGCAAACTTCCCCCGGCGACAGCGCCTTCGCATTTCCTTCCTGTGCTCCGAATCACCGCCTGCTTACGAAGCACAGAAATTCGAATTGAAGCCGGAGTGCTGGGGATGTGTTTTTGAAAGCGTCGCAAACAGGGATGTTTGCGACGCAGCGTACAGGGATGTATTCACAGCGGTTTCAAAAATACATCCCCAGTGATCCGGTGCCACTTCACCAGCTTAAGAAGCACTACCACTGAAGGTGAGCGTAACCTCCTTAGTCCACGTCCCTACCACGCCCCGCACGCAACAACTCAAACCACTCCTCCCGATCCAGCTCCAAATCCAATGCCTCAAGCGAAGCAATGAGACGCTCAGGGTTGCCACTCCCCAAAACCGGAACCATTCGAGACGGGTGCATCAGCAACCACGCTAACGCCAGTTGCATAATGCCCGACTCCGCGCTCAAACCACGCGCTTCGCAAAGCGCTTGCAGGCAACTCCGCACCCGCGCCGAGTCCGCATCCTCTCCGGCAAACAACCTACCACCCGCAAACGGCGACCACGCCATGGGAATGATCCGATGCTGCTGGCAGTGATCCAGCTGGCCGTCAAACATCGGCTGTGAATGCAGCAGGGACACCTCAATCTGGTTCGCCACCAGCGGCAGCGACAGGCGCGACTGCAGCAGGTCGGCCTGGTGCGGCAGGAAATTGGAAACACCGAGATGCTTCACCTTGCCCTCAGTTACCAGCTGCTCCAGCACCGCCGCCAGCGCGTCCGCGTCCATCAGCGGATCCGGGCGATGCAGCAACAGCAGATCCATCTGCTCGATACCCATATCCCGCAGGCTGGTTTCCACCGCCGCACGCACATGCGCGGCGCTGGTGTCGTAGTGATTGATCCGCGCACCGGAAGTATTTCCCGCAAGGCGGATGCTGCACTTGCTCACAATTTCCATGCGCGCGCGCAGTTCCGGTTTCAGCTTCAGCGCCTCACCGAAAAACTGTTCGCAGCGGTAATCTCCGTAAATATCCGCGAGATCAAAGGTGGTCACCCCCAGGTCCAGCATTTGCTCGAACAGGGCAACGCGCTCGCGCGGGGAATAATTCCAGTCTGTCAGGCGCCACAGGCCAAACGCGATGCGGGAAAAAGAAAACTCGGGAACGAGGGAGGAGGAAATGCGCTGCATAAAAAAATCCGCCGGATCAAACGATAGCGGCGGATTTTCGCATAAATACCCGGGGGAAAACTCCACCCCCGGGACAGGCCGACGTTAACGTGGAACCTATTTCAGCTGCAGGGTCTCGGCGATATCCGCCCACGACACCAGCTTGAAGTTCTGCGTCTGGCTCGGCATACGGTTGCGGCCGTCCTGCACCACCAGCAGCCCCTGCGGGTACTGGTCGCCGAAGGAGGCACTGGAAACTTCCAGGCCATCGGTTTCCGAACTGCCGTCCAGACTCTTGTCCAGATTGATATCCACCCTGAAGTGGCCGATAAACTGACTGCCGTCGCGGCTGAACAGCGCGTAACTGTTGTTGCCCTGGCTGGACACCACCAGATAGCTCTTGTCGCCGGCATGGTACAGGCCCATGCCCTCGACATCCGCCGCCAGACGCTCGCCATCCACCGGCGCAATCAGCTGCGGCTTGGCTTCGCCGGCGAGAAACGCGGCGATATCGAGGCGCCAGATGCCGCCGTCTTCCTCGCCGAAGAACAGCATCTGCTTCTCGTCGTCCACCACGCAGCCTTCCACCTGGCTATTCACCTCGAGCTCGGCGACCTTGTGCAGGCGCCAGTCCACATTGCCCTCTCCCGGGGCAATCTGCAGCAGCTGCACCGGGCCGTCCTTATCCGATACCCAGGCCATCAGGTCGGCGCCGCGACGATAAACGCACAGGCCGTAGGGGTCGCCCATGTCCAGATTGCGCAGCCCCAGGTCTTCCACCTTGCCCTCACCGGTGATGCCGAACAGGCTGATACCGGGGTCGGTGCGGTTGCTGGCGGCGGCAATGGCGACATATTTGCCGTGCTGGATCGGGCGCAGGTCCACATTGTTGACGCGACCGACCGGGAAGTGCTCCACCAGCGCGCCGCTCAGCTTGTAGACACTGAGACCGCTTTTCTTGTCGGTGCCGAGAATCAGGCTCGCGGACGGGTTGACCGGGTTGACCCAGATGGCGGGGTCGTCGGCCGCGTCACCACCGGACTGCACCGGGGCGGTCTGGCCGCTGGCGCGCACCCGCGGGATTTCCACCGGGCCGCGGAACGTTTGCATCTCCGCCGCGGGCGCCGGCAGCCTCACTGCAAACTGCTGCACGCGATCACTCTCTTCCTCAAGAGCCAGCAGCGAGTCCCGCTGCACCGCCGCCGAAACCGGCTCCATATCCGCCAGGGATTCGACAAAATGCGGTTGCCCCGGATTATTGATATTGAACGCCAACACCCGATCGCCGGAGGTCAGCCACAGATTGCCGCTGATATTGTCCAGCCACAGGCCGCCGAATGCATCGGCGCCCAGTGCTGCGGAGGTGGCAAACACCTGGCGGTCCTCATCCATTTCCGCATCGGTATTCAGGCTCCAGATTCCCAACGGCGGTTGTGCCACCAGCAGCTTGCCACTGCGGTCATCCACCACACAGGAGGAAACCTGCTCACCGAAATACAGCGGACGCACACCCGTAAATTCCCAGGCCTGCTCACGGGGGTGTACCACATACTCATGGCCGAGACCGTTTTCGTCGATGGCAAACAGGTGTGTGCGTTCCGCCTGGCGGGAGAAACACAGGGCCACTTGCGGCGCGGTAGTGGCCATGGCGGCAAGATAGCGGATACGCGGGCTACCTTGCTCCAGGTCCAGCAGGCGCAGCTGCAGCTGTCCGCTGTCTTCGTCGTAGACTGCGATCAACCAGCGGTCCTGCTCCAGTTGCTGCAGGGCAAAGCGCTCCACCTTGCCGCCGTCCAGCGCCAGTTTTTCTTCACCTTCGGCGCTCACCAGCACCAGGCCGCGCTTTTCACTGGCCAGCAACAGGTAATCGGCCCCTCCCAGCACCAGTGGTGCCAGTTGACTGGAAACCACATTACTGAGGTCCAATGCACCCTGCGGTGTCAGGGGTTTGTGGGCTGCCACGGACTTGTCGATCTGCGGGCCACAGCCACCGAGCACACCGGCCAGAGCCAGCGCCGCAGCGGAAAAAATTAATGATTTACGCGTCATAGTACTCACGCTTTGCAAAGAGCCGATTTACGGCTTCGACCACGCCCGGCACAAAAATACGCCCCACCGATGACAAAACCATGTCAAACGGATGACGGTCGAATCCCATGTAAAAAAATAGCAGAAAGCCCGGGCGCCCCTGGTGCCCGGGCTTTCTGCCAGTCAACCTGAAACTCAGAAGCTCGAGTAAGTCAGGCCCAGCACGTAGGAAGTGCCGTATTCTTCGTAGACCCCGTTGTAACCGGAGTTGTTGGTGAAGAAGGGTTCATCGGTCAGGTTCACCGCGCTGAAGGACAGCTTCAGGCCGTTGTTGAAGCGATACTTGGCAGAGAAGTCCACCTGCATGTGGTTGTCCTCATACAGGTCGTAGGCTTCGTCCTCCATGTTCACCTCCAAGAGGCGCTCGCCCTTGAAGGTGGTGGACAGGCGCAGGCTCAGCGCATCCTGCTCGTAGCCGACAATGAAGTTACCCACCAGGTCCGCCTGCGACGGCAGACTGATCTTGTCACTGCGCTCCGCATCTGTACCGAGGCCGAGGCTCGCTTCGGAATCGGTGAAGGTGGCGTTGGCGCGCAGCAGCAGGCCGTTGTCGAAGCCCTGGGTCCACGACAGTTCCGCACCGGTCAGCTTGGCGCTGTCGCCGTTGATTGGCTGGTAGATCTGCGCTTCATCCACCGCCAGCGCACCCACGTACTGGGACGGGTCGACGGTGCTGGATACATCCGCGGTGACGATGAAGTTGTCGATGTTCTTGTGGAATACGCCCACGGAGAACATACCCAGCTTGTCCGCGTAGTACTCCACGGAAAAATCCAGGTTCTGTGCCTCGTAGGGATCCAGTGCCGGGTTGCCGGTTTCCACTTCAAGCTCGCCCTCGTCGTATTCGATCGCTTCCGGGGACGGATTCAGGTCGCCGAAGGACGGGCGCGACAGGGATTCGGTGTAGGCCGCGCGCAGTACGATGTTGTCGGTGTAGTCGTACTTGAAGTTCACGCTCGGAAACAACTTGCTGTAACTGCGTTTGAAGTTTACTTCGGTGGCGTAAACATCTTCCGCAATTTCCTCGGCCCCCTCGATCGCCTCGGAGGATTCGGCAACGCTGTAACCCTGGGCACTGAAGTCCGTGGTTTCATAGCGCACACCGTAAACCAGGTTGGCGCGACCGAAGTCGATGTCGTTCATTACGTAGAACGCGGAGATATCCTCGCTCATCGCATAATCGCGCGCAGAGCTCAGCGCGGTCTCGGTTTCGTCGATTTCGAAACTGCTCAGGTTTTCATTGATGAAAGCATTCAGTTTCGCCTTGTTGATGCCCGGGCCGAAGTCGGCGAGACCGTAATCAACATCGTTCATGACGAAGTCGGCGAGGGTGTAGTCGCCACCGAAGTCACTGTACACGGTGGCGTTCAGGTCGCCGGATTTTTCACGTCGGCGCTCCTGCAGACCAAACTTCAGCTCGGATGGATTACCTGCCATTTCGATATCGCGACGCACGTCGATGCGGAAGCTGACTTCTTCGTCTTCGGTGTAATTGTCTTCGATGACAATTTCATCCAAATCAAACTGGGAAGCGTCCATGCCTGCGTCGCTGGCAAACAGGGTCGGGATGTCGCCGGCGGAGGTGTAGCCAAGCTCCAGGTCTTTCTGCTCGAAGCCGGTGTCGCGGCGGTGCGGCTCGGCCTCTTCCGCGTGGGAGTAACCCAGGGCATATTCGATGCCCCATTCGTTCAGGTTGTGCTCGCCACCGAATACCAGCGACAGGATTTCCTGCTCCTCCTTACGATCTTTCAGGGACTTGTCCAGGGTGGCATCGGACCAGGTGGCGGAGTTCGCGCTGATGGTCTGCAGGTCGCCCTTGTCCAGTTTGAAGGAGTTGCGCTGACGCTCTTCGGCGTCGGAGAAATCGGAGTACAGGGTGTGCAGATACAGCTGGCTGTTGTCGGACACCTTCAGGTCGAAGTTGGCGGCGAGGCCGGTGCGCTCACGGGTGATGGTGTAGTCGCGCTGCTCGATCTCCGGGGCGCCGATGGCTTCGGTGCCATCCGCTGCTTCCATGCTCTCCCACACGCCGTCGGTTTCAATGTTCTCGGAGCCGAAGTTGCGCTCCTGGTGGCTGGCGGCAATTGCCACACCCAGCTCACTGCCGCCAAGGTCAAAGCGGTTAGTGTATTTACCGGAAATTTTCGGGCTGTTTTCGCCCTGCAGATCGCTGTAGCCGTTTTCGATATTGACGCTGTATGTCTGACCGGGCTTGTCCAGCGCGTTGATGCTTTTGATCTCAATCGCGCCACCGATGGAGTCGGCGCTCATATCCGGGGTCAAAGTCTTGAAGACTTCGAGGCTTGCCAGCAGGTCGGATGGAATTACGTCCAGCGCCACAGCGCGGCTGTCGGTTTCCGGCGCCGGCAGGCTCATGCCGTTGATGGTAGAAGCGTTCAGGTTCGGGTCGATGCCGCGCACGCCAACAAAACGGCCTTCACCCTGGTCGCGGGCAATAAACACGCCAGCCATACGCTGCAGTGCCTCGGTCACGTTGGCATCCGGCAGTTCGCCGATGGCCTCGGAAGTCTGTACGGCGACCACTTTGTTGGAGTCGCGCTGGCGCTCGATATCGCTGCGGGCGTTGGCCGCCTGGCCGGTGACCACGATGGTTTCCATCGGCTCACCCTGCGCTACCGGCGCTTCCTGTGCAGCAGCATTGATACTGATGATGGCTGCCGCAAGCGGCGCCACCAGTTTGAAGTTGAATACAGTGTTAGTCATGGCTGCCCGTCCCATTTTTTACTGGCGGTTATTTTTTGATGGGGCGCAGGCTAGTCTCGGGATGTGAAAATTGCGTGACGCTTTTTTTAAATTTGTCATATAGCGCCGCTACGCTGGGGGCAACGTGAAAACGGCCACGGCGGCGATTGCCTAAAATTGGACTATCCGCAAACAGGCCAGGGAAATATTGCAGCCAGGTGAATAATTTATGACAGACAATAACCCGAAAACTCCGGACACCGCGCCGCACGATCCCAGCCGGCGCACACTACTCAAAACCCTCGGTACTGTTACCGCAGCCGCCGCTGCCAGCGGCGGTGCCAGCCTGCTGAGCGGCTGCAGTGCGGATAAAAAAAGCGCCACCGGACAGAACCTGGCGTTTACAGAAATTCCCCACCGACTGGATCACCGCCACCATATTCCCGACGGCTACGCCACGGACCTGCTGCTGCGCTGGGGTGATCCTCTGGATGCCTTTGCCGGCAGTTTCGCGCCGGAAAAACTCGACGCTGGAGAACAATCGCGCCGCTTTGGCTACAACAACGATTTCATCGCGTTTATGCCTCTGGACCCCGAGGCCGGGCCCGGCGAGGGCGATAAGCACTGCCTCAGCAGGAACAGCGAGCGCGGCCTGCTGTGTGTCAATCACGAGTACACCCAGCCGCACCTGATGTTCGCAGGATATACCGAGGTGAGCTCCATCCGCGGCACCAGCGACCAGCATATCGCGGTGGAACAGCAGGCCTGTGGCCACAGTGTTGTGGAAATCGAGAAAACCTCCGGCGGCTGGCAGCCGGTAGTGGGCAGCCCCTACAACCGCCGTATTTCTCTCACCACCGCCATGGATATTGTGGGCGCCGCCGGCGGCGATCCACGTTTGCAAACCAACGAGGATCCCAGCGGCAAGCGCGTGTTCGGCACGGTCGGCAACTGTGCCGGCGGTAAAACCCCCTGGGGCACGGTACTGATTGCAGAGGAAGGTTTTGGCGGCGCTTTTCAGGGCGACCCGGATAATGTCGCGGACGAAGTGGAAGCGCGCAATCACCACGCTTTTGGCATTTCCCCGGACAACCGCAATTGGGGCGACTACGACCGCCGCTTCGATATCGCGGTGGAGCCGAACGAGCCAAATCGCTTCGGCTGGATGGTGGAATACGACCCCTACGATCCCCAGTCCACGCCACGCAAACTCACCGCGCTCGGTCGCTTCGAGCACGAGGGTTTTACCCTGGTGAGTAAACCGGGCCAGCCGATTGTGGCTTACGGCGGTGACGACGATGAACACCAGTTTGTGTACCGTTTTGTCTCCTCCGGTATTTATCGCCCGGGGGAAAACCAGCACAACCGCGCCCTCCTCAACGAGGGCACACTGTATGCGGGGCAGTTCCGCGAAGACGGTGCCGGTGTATGGCTGCCGCTGCAATTCGGTCGGGGTCCGCTGACGCCGGAAAACGGATTTCGCAATCAGGCGGATGTGCTGATCGACTGCCGACGCGCAGCCAAACTGATCGGCGCCACACCGATGGACAGGCCGGAAGATGTGGAGACCAATCCGGTAAACGACTGCACCTATGTGATGCTGACAAAAAACAACAAGCGCGCACCGGGCGATGAGAATGCGGCAAATCCGCGCGCGCGCAATTCCGCAGGCCACGTGCTGGAAATTGTACCCCCGGGGCGCAGTGGTGAGCGGGATCACGTGAGCGATACGTTTCGCTGGAATACCTTTCTGTTGGGAGGCAACCCCAATGCGGAAAATCCGGCGCAGCGCGGTGCTTACGGCCAGCAAATCCCGGGCACGATTTCAGCCAACGGCTGGTTCACCAACCCAGACAATGTGGCGTTTGATCCCAAAGGCAATATGTGGATTGCAACTGACGGTTGTGAGAGCTTCGGCTTTCACGATGGGCTCTGGGCGATGGCGACCGACGGCGAACTGCGCGCGGCACCGAAGCACTTTTTTGGTTGCCCGCAGGGGGCGGAAATCTGCGGGCCGGAATTTACCCCGGACGGAACCACCCTGTTTGTCTCGGTACAGCATCCGGCTGATGTGCGCCGGTCCACGTTCGACAATCCGTTGCACCGCTGGCCGGACAATGACCCCAGTTTGCCGCCGCGGCCCTCGGTGTTGGCGATTCGTCGCGAGGATGGTGGCGCGGTGGGTAGCTGATAATTTTTGAGAAGTTCTTTAGCTGGCATGGTGGCGGCCCATCCCCGCCACCAGTCCTTAAATTCAAGCCCATGCGCTTCGATTCAATAACACTTGATTCGAGCCACTGCAGTATCGCCACAGCACTCGCCTGGAAGCTTAATGGCCTATCAGTATCTCCATGATTTAATCCATCGTTTAACGGAAGCTCGCCGCCAAACCAGCAACAAGAGTGCAACAGCCAAGTAAATCGCCGGCTCAATCCAGCCACTTTTTACCGACCACCAGAAATGCCAGCAGGCCAGTAATACCGCGACGTAAAGTAAACCGTGCAGTTTCTTCCAGTTCTTGCCCATCTTTCTGAGCAGTGCCGGTATCGAGGTAATTGCCAGCGCGAGCAGGATCAACCAGGCGGTAAAGCCCAGCAGGATATAGGTGCGCTTGACCAGTTCCTCGCCGATCAGCGACCAGTCGAGACCGAGGTCCAGTGCCAGCCAGGTGCTGAAATGCAGGCTCGCCCAGACAAAACACCACAGCCCCAGAGGTCTGCGCAGCCGGTTCAGCTGACCGAAATTTAGTGATTTCGCCAGCGGGGAAACCAGCAGCGTGAGCAACAGCAAACGAATGGTGCCCATACCCAGGTAGTGGATCAGTTCCACCACCGGGTCGCCGCCGAGATGTCCCGCGTTGATCGCATAAAACAACCACAGCAGCGGCAACAGAGCACCGAGATGTACACCAATCTGCAGCAGAGCCGCAAAGGCTTTCTTAGAGATAGCAGCCACTAATAGAACTTCCGCAGGTCCATGTTTTTATACAGCGACGCCACTTCCTCACCGTACCCGTTGAACGGCAGTGTCGGCTGGCGCTTGACCGCGAACACGCCGCCGGGACCGATAAAGCGCTCACTGGCCTGGGACCAGCGCGGGTGGTCGACATCAGGGTTCACGTTGGCGTAAAAGCCGTATTCATTGGGGGCGAGTTTGTTCCAGCTGGTGGGCGGCATTTTTTCCACGAGCTTTATTTTGACAATGGACTTGATGCCCTTGAAGCCGTATTTCCACGGTACAACAAGGCGGATCGGCGCGCCGTTCTGTGGTGGCAGGGTTTTGCCGTAGAGGCCAACCGAGAGGATGGTAAGCGGGTGCATGGCTTCGTCGATGCGCAGCCCCTCCACGTAGGGGTAATCCACACCACCACCTATATAGCGGTTGCGCTGGCCGGGCATCTGCTCGGGATCATAGAGGGTCTGGAATGCGACGTATTTTGCGCGGCTGGTGGGCTGGAAGCGCTGAAGGAACTTGCCGAGTTCAAACCCCACCCAGGGGATAACCATGGACCAGGCCTCCACACAGCGCATGCGATAAATACGCTCCTCAAGACCGATGTCGTGCATCAGCTTCCACACGTCCACGGTGCCCGGCTTTTCCACCTCGCCCTCCACGGTCAGGGTCCAGGGTTCGGTTTTCAGTCCCTGGCTGTTTTGCGCGGGGTCCGTCTTGCCGGTGCCAAATTCGTAAAAATTGTTGTGATTGGTGACCTTGGCCTCCGGGGTAAGAACCAGGTCCGGGACCGGCCGCTGCGGGGAAAAATCCAGCGGTTTACGCGGCGCTTCACCGGCTGCTTCTTTTTTGTCAGCAGCAAACAGGTCCAGGCCACTGGCGCTACCGGATAGCAGTAACCCACCCAAACCGGCGCCGAGCCCGCGGATCACACTGCGGCGGGAAACATACGCTGCCTCGGGCGTGGTTTGGATTTCGCCAAGGGCACTGCGAGCGGGCGTCTTGATCAGCATGGTTTGGGTTCTCCTTTTGGTGATTCCGTCGGGTCGGAACAGCGGCTTCAGAGTTATAAGAGCGCGTACTTATAGTTTTGTTCACAATAGTTTCGCGCACATTTATACCCAATCGAAATGTGGAATGATTTTCTTTGTGGTGCGGCGAACGGCAAATTACTGTTTCCTCACTGCAGTCGGCTCTTTTCCTGAGCCTCGGCTGGTAGCCTATACGAGGTAGCACAAATGCTTGAGACGATTATCGTTATTCTGGTTGTGCTCTGGTTACTGGGGCTGGTGAGCTCCTACACCATGGGTGGTTTCCTGCACATTTTACTCGTCATCGCCGTGATCCTACTGATCCTGCGGTTGGTGCGGGGGCGCGGACCGTAACCTACCACTCGCTGCCTGCCAGCGGCGGCTGGGCGAGTTTACTCCCACGGCTTTTCTACGCCGGCGCCGCAATCCATGCGCGCGTCGGCATTGTGCTTGAGCAACACCAGTATCGGACTCATGTCCTGTATCTGATCTTTTGTTCTTAAGGCCCGGCCCTACGCCCTCGGGATTCGCCCGCATGGCATCGGCCACCGCACTACCCGACTGACTAGTGCTCGCTCTCCGGTGCCGCGCCGGATTCGAACACCGCCATGGCGCTGAGGCTCATGCCTCGCGCCAGTTCCTGCTCGCGCACGAACACCCCCGCGGCGCCGTCGCGGGTAAGCAGGTGTGCGTCCTCGTCCCCAATGGCGCGCGCCAGTACCTGGATATCCGGTTTCAGCAGTCTCGCGGTCTCCATCATCCGGCGAGTGCGCAGTGTGTCCGGGATAGTGACGATCAGCAGGCGTGCGCGCGCCACATGGGCCTGGATCAGCACCTCTGGCTGCGCCGCATCGCCGGAAACTGCCGCCATCCCCCGCTCCCGCAGTTGCTCCACCAGCTCGCGGTTCTGCTCCGCCACCACCACAGAAATGCCGGCCTGCGACAGCGCGCTGGTCACCCGTGAACCCACGTCACCGTAACCGACCACCAGCGCGTGCCCCGTCAGCTTGCGCAGGTCCGTGGACATGGGCAGCTCCGCCAGCGGGTCTGCCGAGCGCTCCATAAACCGGGCCAGTGACGAGCGCCCGCGAATCCAGCGCTGCAGCGGTTCAACCGCGTTGAACAGCAGCGGGTTCAGCGCGATGGAAATCAGTGCACCGGCGAGGATCAGGTTCTGCCCCTCCGTGGACAGCAGCCCCAGCGACACTCCCAGCGCTGCGAGAATGAATGAGAACTCGCCAATCTGTGCCAGGCTCGCGGACACCGTGAGCGCGGTATTGAGCGGGTAGCGGAACAGCAGTACCAGTACAAACGCCGCCAGTGTTTTGCCGAACACGATGATCGCCACCACCGCCAGTACCTTCGCCGGCGATGCGATCAGCATACCGGGGTCGAACAGCATACCCACGGAGACAAAGAACAGCACCGCGAAAGCATCCCGCAGCGGCAGTGATTCCTCGGCGGCGCGGTGGCTGAGCGCGGACTCCCGCAACACCATCCCGGCGAAAAACGCGCCGAGCGCAAAAGACACGCCGAAGATGATCGAGGAGAAATAGGCGATGCCCATGGCGGTGGCTACCACCGCCAGAGTGAACAGTTCGCGGGAGCCGGTGCGCGCCACCTGCCACAGCAGCCAGGGAAACAGCCGGCGACCGCCCACCAGCATCAGTGCCACGAACACGCCCACCTTGCCGAGGGTTGTGGCGATGGTGAGTCCGATACTCCCGGCTTCGGCGTCGGCACCGGTAATCCCGTCTGCGCCAGCGTCAACCGCGGTGCCGCCCAGCCAGCCCGCCAGTGCCGGCAGAATCACCAGCACCAGCACCATTACCAGATCCTCCACCACCAGCCAGCCGACGGCGATGCGCCCATTGACACTGTCCAGCAGGCCGCGGGCCTCCAACCCTCTCAGCAGTACCACGGTACTGGCCACCGACAGCGCCAGGCCGAACACAAGGCTTGCGCCAGCCTCCCAGCCCCACCAGCGTGCCACACTGAAACCCAGCAGGGTCGCCACCACAATCTGCGCCAGCGCGCCGACAATGGCGATACGCCGCACCGCCATCAGGTCGGAGAGGGAGAAGTGCAGCCCAACACCAAACATCAGCAAAATCACGCCGATCTCCGCCAGCTGCTGTGACAGCGCCATATCGGCGACAAACCCGGGGGTGGCGGGGCCAATGATCACGCCGGCAATCATGTAGCCGAGCAGCGCTGGCAGGCGCAGGCGCGCGGCCACAAAGCCGAGCAGCAGTGCCAGCCCCAGGGCCACGGAAATGGTGGTGATCAGAGAAATATCGTGGTGCACAGTGTCCCCAACAATTACTCACAGCCAGCCCGGGCAATGCGGTAATACCGGGCAGTGTGCGCTGAAAATGAATTACCGCACCACTCCGCCGCTATTTGCCTGCATAAGCCCCGAGCAACAACCAGTTCACATCAGGAAAAACTGCTGAATACCCAACAGAACATTGGTGGTGGCGACAGAGGCGAGGATCAGCCCCATGACCCGGCTGACGATACTGGCACCGGCATCGCCGATCCAGCGATAGATCCAGTTGGCGGTGAGCAGCAACACGAGAACGATCCCCAGCACCGCAAACATGGCACTGGCGGTATTGACCTGGTGAATGGGGTCGAAACGGTGGTTATCCGTTAACACGACCGCCGCCATCATCGCTCCCGGTGAGGCAATGGAAGGAATCGCCAGGGGGAAAATGGCAGTTTCATGCCCACTGCGAATCAGCTCCACCTCACGCTCCGGTTTGCCCTCGCCAAAAATCATGGTCAGCGCAAACAGAAACAGCACTATGCCCCCCGCTACCTGGAAGGCCGACAGTGGCACACCAATCGCTTCCAGCAGGTACTGACCAAAGATAAGGAAAAACAGCAGGATGCCAGTGGCCACTGCCACTGCGAGGAATGCGATTTTGCGGCGCTGCCAGTCTTCGTGCCGGCTGGTGACCGCAATAAACACTGGCAGCGTGCCCACGGGATCAATAACCGCAAAGAAAAAGACAAAGCTGCTGATCCAATCGTTCAATTGGCCCCCCTGAGGTCCGTGCTAACATCGGCTACATGGTATGAAAACCGATTCAACTGAGTCTAGTGCATGACAAACCACTCCCCGACCGCTCGCCGCATTGCCAAAACAATTCTCAATGGCTTTGATGCGTACTTCGCGGATTTCCAGAATATTACCCTGGGAGCCAAGGCGCGTTTTGAAACTGCGGCCTGGCCGGGCGTGCACGACGCCAATAAGGAACGCATCGACCTTTACAAGGTGAAAGTAAACCAGGTGCTGAAACTGGTGCACTCGGTCACCAGCAAGGACACCACCCAGCTGGAGCTGTGGGGTCAGGCCAAGGAAACTTACGCGCAGTTGATCGCCAACAACAACAATTACGAAATCGCCGAGACATTTTTCAACTCGGTGTTCTGCAGCCAGTTCCAGCACGCGCATATTCACGACAGCCATATCTTTGTGAAATCCTCCCGTGCGCCGGACGAAAAGCCACTGCGGGACTACAGCATCTACATCAGCTACAGCGGTCGCGATGGGCTGCGTGCGATGTTCGAGGACATACTCGCCGACTACGGCTTTTCAATTCCCTGGGAAGACCTGGAGCGCGACCTCGACCATATCTGTGGCGCCCTGCGCGAAGGACCACTGGCGGGTAAACTGGAAACCGAAGAAGACGAGCAGCGGGTGCGGGTGGACATGCTGGAATCCGTGTTCTACCGCAACAAGGCGGCTTACCTGGTGGGTCGTCTAATGTTTGCCGGCGAGGTAATCCCGCTGATCCTGCCCTGCCTGAACAACGGGCGCGGACAGGTATTTGTGGACACGGTGATTTACGACAACGACTCCGCCAGTATCATCTTCAGTTTTACCCGCTCCTACTTCATGGTGGACGCACCGATTCCCTCGCGCTTTGTGCGCTTCCTGTCCACCATCATGCCGCTCAAGGAAAAATCCGAGCTGTACAACTCCATCGGTTTCCACAAGCACGGCAAGACCGAGTTCTACCGCCACATCCTCGCGCACATGAAGGTGAGCAACGACAAGTTCATTATCGCCCCCGGTATCAAGGGCATGGTGATGAGCGTGTTTACCCTGCCCTCCTACCCGGTGGTATTCAAGGTCATCAAGGATCGCTTCGATGCGCCGAAAACCGTCACCGAGGAAATCGTCAAGGACAAATACAAATTCGTATCCCGCGCCGACCGGGTCGGGCGCATGGCGGATACCCAGGAGTACACCAACTTCATTTTCTATCGCAACCGCTTCAGCGAGGAGCTTCTGGCAGAATTGCAGAAGCTGGCGCCGAGCAAACTGGTGATGGACGACAAGTGGGTCATCATCAAGCACCTGTATGTGGAACGGCGCATGGAACCGCTGAACCTGTATCTCGACACTGCGAACGAACAGCAGACGGTAGAAGCGATGGAGGAGTACGGCAACGCCATCAAGCAGCTGGCGGCGGCGAATATTTTCCCGGGTGATATGCTGCTGAAAAACTTCGGCGTGACCCGTCACGGGCGAGTGGTGTTTTACGATTACGACGAACTCTGTCCGCTCACCGAGTGCAATTTCCGCAAGATTCCCGAACCGCACACCGCGGAGCAGGAGCTGGCGGACCGCCCCTGGTACACGGTGGCGGAAGCGGATGTGTTCCCGGAAGAGTTCCGCCTGTTTTTTTCCGGCAACCCGGTGGCCCGCAAGGCTTTCGAGGACCAGCACAGCGACCTCTACGATTACCGCTACTGGCAGCGGTTGCAGGAGCGCATTCGCGCCGGTCGCGTGGAGAGCACCTTCCCCTACCGCCGCAAGGTGCGCTTCCGCCGCTTACCGATCAAGCGCAGCGGCTCATAGCGTCAAAAGCAACGGTGACTCCTGTGCCGACGGCCCGCCAGCCTGAAGCGGAAGTGTGGCTATAGTAAAAGGAGCGGTTTGGTACCGATGGAGGTTGGAAGTGCGGTATTTCGGCTGTGGCGCCCTGTGCGTCGGTGTGGCGCTATGCAGCGTGACCATGACGGGCTGTGGTTACCTGCCCAGTGAAATGGACGGCAAACCCAAGACCGACAAGTCGAAGCCGCCGGAAGCCGCCGCCGGCGTGGCACTGCATGCCGCCAGCTGTGAGGTCCGCGCCAAGGGCTACACCCTGCTGAAGTTTGACGATCTCTACCAATTCACCGACAACCCCAGACAACCCTTCCAGCCCGCCGCCAACCTGCCGGCGAAGTACGATGTTCAGGCCTTTGTGTGGGGCTATGACAACTGTATGGAGCGAGGCGCCTGTCAGCACGGTGACTATTACTGGCTGATCAAGCGCGGTCCAGAGGACGATTTTACCACCTGGGTGGTCACCCCCCAGTTTCCGCGCATCACCATCGAGTCCCGCTGCAAGGAGCGCCTGAAGGTCGGCGAGGGTTACCGCTTTTCCTTCGACAATGGGACTCTGGTGGGGTTTAGCAAAAACTGATTTTTACGCTGTGGCAACACTGCGGTCAAACTTCCCGTTTTTTGAGATACCGGTAAATCGCATCCTGTGAACGCACATTGCGCGTACTGTTGCGATTGGCGATCAGGCTGTTGCTCTGGTCAGCATCCATCAGCCGCGCCTTCTGGTTGTCCTGCCACTGCAACTCGAGAATATCCAGCACCGTTTTTCGATGTTCCGCCGACAACAGCGGGAAAGTAACCTCCACCCGGTGGTCCAGGTTGCGGGTCATCAGGTCGGCGGAAGACAGATATACCTGCGGCTCGCCATGGTTGTGGAAGGCGTATACGCGGGCGTGCTCAAGGAACTTGTCCACCAGGCTGATCACTTCGATATTTTCAGAAATACCTTTTGTCTGACATACCAGCGCGCACATGCTGCGCACGATGACGCGCACCCGCACGCCGGCCTCACCGGCGCGATACAGGCGCTCGATCACCTCCGAGTCCACCAGGTTGTTGCACTTGATAAAGATATCCGCCGGCCTGCCGGCGACCGCCGCAGAGATTTCGCGGTCGATGGCAGCGAGCAGGTTCGGGCGATTGGAGTGCGGGGAAACCCAGATATGGTGGTAGTCCGGCAGCAGGTGGGTCTGCTTGATAAAGTCGAATACCCGGTAGGCGTCTTCGCCAAGCTTGCTGTCGCTGGTGAGCAGGCTGAAGTCGCAATAAAAGCGCGCCGTGCTTTCGTTGAAGTTACCGGTACCGAAGTGGCTGTAGTAGCGGTCGCGGCCGTCTTCTTCACGCACGATCGACATCAGCTTGCAGTGCACCTTGAGGCCCGGCACACCGTAGATGACCTCCACGCCCGCATCGCTCAGCTCACTGGACCAGTGCAGGTTGGCCTGCTCGTCAAAGCGCGCCTGCAGTTCCACTACCGCGGTCACCTGCTTCTGGTTGCGCACGGCGTTGACCAGTGCTGCCACCACCCGGGAGTTTTTTGCCACCCGGTACAGATTGATGCGAATCTCCCGCACCTTGGGGTCGATGGCCGCGGAAGCAAGCAGCTTGGTGATCACGCGGAAGTCGTGATACGGGTAGTAGCACAGACGGTCGCGCTCGCGTAACCAGGCAAAAATATTCGCACTGTCCGGCAGGGTGGGCAGCGGCTTGATTCTGCGATAGGTGTGCTGCCGGCTGTCCGCCGGAAAACTCATGAAGTCTTTTGAATTGTGGTAACGGCCACCGGGGGTGAAGCTGTCGTAGCTGCCCATCTTGAGCTTTTTCTTGATCAGCTGTAGCAGCGCCTCCGGCATGGTGGAGTCGTACACCAGCCGCACCGGTTCCGCCTGCTTGCGTTTTTTCAGTGACTTCGCCACCCGGTCGACAATGTTCTGGGTAACGTGCTCGCCGAGCTCCAGCTCCGCATCGCGGCTGATCTTGAAGGTGTAGGCGGATGCCTTGTTTATGGGCATCACGTAGCGGAACACGTCCACCAGGCAGGCGCGGATCACATTGTCCAGCACGATATACACTTTTTCGCTTTTCTTCTCCCGGTGGGGAATGGCGATAAAGCGCGGCAGGATATCCGTGGGAATTTCCAGCGCGGCAAAGCGCAGGCTGCCGTCTTCAAGTTCGAGATAAATCCCGAAGTAAATGCTCGCTTCGTTCAATAGCGGCATTGTTTCGCGGTCGTCGATAAAGAAGGGTTCGAGCTCCGGCAACACTTCGCGGTGAAAGAACTCCTCCACGTACGCGCGCTGGTTATCGGTAAGCTGGCGCTCACTGATCAGGTGGATATTGTTGCGCCCAAGGTCTTTCAGCACCTTGCCATAGGCGTTGCCAAAGCGCGCCTGCAGGCGCAACACCTTTTCATTGATGTTCCCCAGCAGTTCACCAAACTGATCTTTCTGTGCGCTGCCCTTGGCAAAGGTGGCCAGGCGCCGCACGTCCGCCACGCGCACGCGGTAAAATTCGTCGAGATTGTTGGAAAAGATGCCAAGAAAGCGTACCCGTTCGATAATGGGCACGCTCTCGTCTTCCACCTCCTGCAGTACCCGGGCGTTGAACGCGAGCCAGCTGAGCTCTTTGGGGTACAGGGGGATGTCTTTTGCCATACTCTCTGGTGTTTTTTCGGGGAGACTTTCGCTACTCCCCGCGTCATCATTGGACATAAAGCCGAATGGCAATGCCGTTTCTATGGTTTTCAAGTTTATATGGACACGCTGGTGGCAAACTGATGGCTGCGCAGTTTGCTACATTTTTGTTTCAGGTATTTGACAAGAAAAAACATGACAAGTGACAACAACGCCGATTCCAACCACGAACGCTATGCGGCGCTGGACCTGGGTTCCAACAGCTTCCACTTATTGTTAGCAGAATTCCGTGAACAACGCATGGTGCGCCTGCACACCGACCGCGCGATGGTCCGGCTGGCCGAGGGCCTCGACAGCGAGCGCAACCTGGCACCCGAGGTGGCGGAGCGGGCGCTGGAAGCATTGCGGCGTTTCGCGCCGGTGATTCAGGATCTGCCCGCGGACAATGTGCGGGTGGTGGGGACCAATACCCTGCGCCTCGCCAGCACTCAGGCGGATGGTTTTCTGGAGGCGGCGGAGGGCATTCTCGGTGCCCCCATCGAGATCATTTCCGGGGTGGAAGAGGCCCGGCTTATTTTTTCCGGGGTAATGGCCGCAGCCGAGGGCCCGCCGCGGTTGCGCTGTGTAGTGGATATCGGCGGCGGTTCCACCGAACTGGTGCGCGGTATGGACAGCCCGCGCCAGCTGCAAAGCGTGAATATGGGTTGCGTGGCGTTCAACCGCCGTTTTTTTGACAGCGGCAAGATCGACGCCGGCAAGCGCAACAATTTTGTGCGCGCCCGCCGCGCAGCCCAGGCCGAGCTGCAGGAGCTGCGGCATATCGCCGACGATGCGGTGGTGATCGGTGCCTCCGGCACCATCAAGTCGGTGGCGCGAATCCTGAACGATGGCGAACTGCTGCCCATCCATCGCAACGACCTGGACAAGCTCGCGGACAAGGTGGCGGATTGCAAAACCGTGGACGCGATAAACCTGCCATACCTGGATCCGGAACGCCGGCCGGTGTTCGCCTCCGGTCTCGCAATTCTGCACGGAATTTTTCGAGAACTGGACATCGAGGTCATGCACGTTTCCCCGTATGCGATCCGCGAGGGTATTGTCCACGACCTGGCCGGACGCGCCCACGGCGGCGACCGGCGTGCGGACACCGTCAACACCCTGGTAGAGCGCGGAGAAATCGACCGCGAGCAGGCCACCCGGGTGGCCAGTACCGCGCTGCAATTCTTCGCGCAGCTGAACCCGCATTCACCGATGAGCCAGCGTCGCATGTTGCGCTGGGCCGCCGACCTGCACGAAATCGGCCTGGCGCTCTCCCACAGTAGCTTCCGCAAGCTGGGCGCCTATATGATCGAGCACGCCGACATGGCGGGCTTCAGCCGTAGCGAACAGGAAAACCTGTCCTATCTGGTGCGCAACCAGCGCGGCGATATCAAGGCAATTCAGGAGCACTACGGCTTCCATCCCAACAATGATCTGCTGCTGTGCCTGCGCCTCGCCTGCATCGTGCACCGGGACCACGTGGATCGCGACATCGATGGTCTGGTGCTTGCCGCCGACGGCCCCGGTTATCAGCTGGAGATTCCAGAGCAGTGGCTGTACCAGTACCCGGCCATCGAGGACCTGCTGGAACTGGAAGTAGAATGCTGGGCCGAAAAGAACATCAAACTGACCCTGAGCACCTCGTGAGCAATCCCGATTTTCATTCCCTCGACCAGCTGAAGCTGCAGCATCACTACGCCGATCTCGGCCCGGTGTTTGGCACCCCGCTGCCGCCCACCCCGCTGCAGAACCCGCACACCATTCACGTCAATCCGGCGGTGATGGAGCTGCTGGGGATTGATCCGCGGGAGGTCAATAACCCGGACTGGGCGCTGCTCGGCAGCGGCACAAAACTGTTCCATGGCAGTGTGCCATTTTCCATGAAATACACCGGGCACCAATTCGGCAGCTACAACCCTGAACTCGGTGACGGGCGCGCGCTGTTGTTGGGGGAAATCGAGCACGGCGGCAAACGCTGGGACCTGCATTTGAAGGGCGCGGGGCAGACGCCCTACTCACGCTTTGGCGACGGCCGCGCGGTGCTGCGCTCCACCATCCGCGAATATCTCGCCGGTGAGGCGCTGACGGCGCTGGGCATTCGCAGCACCCGTGCGCTGTGCATGGTGGGAAGCCAGGAGCCGGTGGCGCGGGAGAAACTGGAAACCGGTGCGGCGCTGATCCGTGTGGCGCGCTCGCATGTGCGTTTCGGACATTTTGAATATTTGTTCTACACCCGCCAGCTGGAAGCACAACACAAACTGGTGGACTTTGTGTGCGCGCAGTTTCTGCCGGAGGTTGCCGATGAGCCGGTACAGGTGCAGGCGGAGGCACTGTTGCGGTTTACCGTGAAACGCAGTGCGGAGCTGGTGGCCGGCTGGCAGTCGGTGGGTTTCGCGCACGGGGTGTTGAACACGGACAATATGTCGATTATCGGGGATTCGTTTGATTTTGGTCCCTACGGTTTCCTGGATGACTATGAACCCGGATTTATCTGCAACCACTCG
The DNA here is from genome assembly GCF_036563125.1 of Microbulbifer sp. GTDB lineage: Bacteria > Pseudomonadota > Gammaproteobacteria > Pseudomonadales > Cellvibrionaceae > Microbulbifer. Next base: position 21,072 of record NZ_DATCMV010000060.1, on the reverse strand, counting down.
GACCACACCGGACGCTACGCGTTTGATGCGCAACCGGGCGTGGTGCTGTGGAACCTGAACGCGCTGGCCCACGCGTTTTCTTCACTGCTGGATGTCGAGACACTGAAGGATTGCCTGGGGCAGTATCAGCCGCTGTTGATTGAGTTCTACTCCGGAATGATGCGGCGCAAGCTTGGGCTCGCGTTGGAGGACGAGGGCGACCAGCAGTTGTGTGCGGACCTGATGCAGTTGCTGGAATCCGGGCGGGTGGATTACTCGCTGTTTTTCCGCGCATTGAGTCGCTATTGCGGAGAGCGGCCGGCTACGTCACTGGAGGAACTTGTTTCTCCTTCGCAGCATGCGGCGCTGGGGAGCTGGCTTGCGCACTACGACCAGCGGTTGCACAAGGAGAGCCGTTCTGCGGAGGAGCGCAGCCGCGATATGTTGTGCACAAACCCCAAGTTTGTGTTGCGGAATTATCTGGCGCAGCGGGTGATTGAGGCGGCGGAGGCCGGGGATTTCCAACCGCTGGAAGTCATTTTTGCTTTGCTGCAGTCGCCATTTGCGGAGCATCCCGGATTTGAAAGCTGGGCGGCTGCGCCGCCGGAGTCCGGCAAACACCTTCCGATCAGTTGCTCATCGTGAGTTTTGCTCGAACACCAATGGATGGGCCATGACACGGCCACATGCGCGCCCCTGGCCAGCGGCTACACTCAACTTGGAACCATGAAACAGAATTTGACCGCCACTTGAGGTATGGTCACTTCTTAATTTCAGCGATGGATACAGCCATGACGACCCTTACCAGAACTCTGCTGCTCACACTGGCCAGCCTGCTCTTTACCCAACTCGCCGTTGCCGATGTGGTGGGGCGCTGGAAAACCATCGACGATGAAACCGGGCAGGCGAAGTCGATCGTGGAGATCTATGAGAAGGGCGGCAAATATTACGGCCGTATTGTGGATCTGCTGATGAAGCCGGACGACACCGTGTGCGATGCCTGCCCCGGTGACAAGAAGGGTCAGAAGCTCGTCGGCATGGATATCATCACCAATATGGTGAAGACCGGTGATGTTTACGAGGGCGGCCAGATTCTGGACCCGGTAAAGGGCAAGGTATACGACTGCAAGATGTGGGAAGAAGGTGGCAACCTGATGGTGCGGGGCTATCTCGGATTCTTCTACCGTACCCAGACGTGGTATCCGGCTAATTAACTCAAGTCTCTCTCAAGATTATTGGCGGTCTGGAACAGGGGCGTGGGGTTTCGGAACCGGGCTAGGCGCCCCCCTTAAATACATCCCTGTACACTGCGTCGGCGACGTCCCTGTCGCCGACGCTTCCGAAACCCCACGCCCCTGTACCAGCCCTTCGATTCAAAGTTCTGTACACCTGCTCAATTACGAAGCCTGCTAGCTTTTCCTATCCGGATTAGATAGCAACAGCACCAGCGGCATCGCCGCAATATTGATCCACATCAGCATCTGGAAATCGTTCACATACGCGATCTCTGCCGCCTGCTGGGTAATGGTGGTCATCAGCTCTGCCGGTAGCGCTCCCAGCTGATCTGGCGACGGTATATTCATTCCCGGTGGGATCTGTACTCGCTCGCCCAGCTGCTGCTGGTTTATCCACAGGTTGCGCGTCAGCGCCGCCATCACAATGGACACGCCGATACTGCTGCCGAGGTTGCGCGACAGGCTGAACAGTGCGGTGGCTTCGCCGCGCAGGCGCGGCTCCAGGGTGGCATAGGCCAAAGTGGAGATGGGTACGAACACCAAGCCGAGCCCCAGCCCCTGCACAATGCCGCTCACGATCAGGTCGTGCTGGCTCACCTGCAGGCTGAAGCCGGTCATATCCCACAGGGATAAAGAGATCAGTCCCATGCCCAGCAGGATTAGTGCGCGCGCATCGAAGTGCTTCATCAGCTTGCTCACCAGCATCATGGAGATCATGGTACCGATGCCTCGCGGCATCAGGATCAGGCCGGTGGTCACCACTGGGTAGCCCTTCCACTGCTGCAGGAAGGACGGCAGCAGGGCCATGGTGGCGAGCAGGGTGATGCCCACCACAAAGATAAACACCACACCGGACGCATAGTTCTTGTCGCGGAACAGCTCCGGCGACAGAAACGGATTGCTGGTGGTACGTGAGTGCATCACAAACAGGTACAGGCCCAGTGCCGCGGCGATGGCATAGAGCTGGATTTCCAGCGCCTCGAACCATTCGACCTGCTCGCCTCGGTCCAGCAGCATCTGCAGGGCACCCACCGCCAGCGCCAGCATGGCGAAGCCGAAGGCATCGAAGCGCAGCTTGCGGGTTTCGGTCTCGGGTACATAGAAGTAGATCCCGAGCATGGAGAGGATGCCAAACGGCAGGTTGATGTAGAACACCCAGCGCCAGGAGTAGTACTCGGTCAGCCAGCCGCCCAGGGTTGGCCCGAGGATTGGGCCGATCATCACGCCAACGCCCCAGATGCCCATTGCGGATGCGTGCTTTTCCTTGGGGTAGGTGTCGAGCAGCGTGGCCTGGGACAGCGGCACCAGCGACGCGCCGAACACGCCCTGCAGCAACCGCCACAGGATCATTTCATTCAGGCTGCTGGCCTGGCCGCAGAGCATGGAGGTGACGGTGAAGCCGCCCACCGACCACAGGAACAGCTGGCGCCGTCCAAAGCGCTGGGCGAGATAGCCCACCGGTGCGGTCATGATGGCGGCGGCGACGATGTAGGACGTGAGCACCCAGGTGATCTGGTCGCTGCTGGCGCCGAGGCTGCCCTGCATGTGCGGCAGCGCCACATTGGCGATGGTGGTGTCGAGCACCTGGATGATGGTGGCCAGCATCACGCTGAGTGCGATCAGCAGCTCGCTGCCACCGGCGGCCCTCGCCTGCACTCCCGGCGCGGCGAGGGCACCGGGTTTTGCCATCTGACTCATGTTTGCGGCGCCCGCTTACAGTACGACGCGACTGTCACCGCCATTGGCGGCGCGGGCGGAGACCAGTTTCTTGTCTTCGGAGGTGTCGATCACCACTTCCGCACTCATGCCGGCGCGCAGTACCGGGGCATCTTCCGCGGGCAGCAGGCGCAGGCGCACCGGCACCCGCTGCACCACTTTCACCCAGTTGCCGCTGGCATTCTGCGCAGGAATCAGGGCAAATTCGCTGCCGGCGGCGCCGCTCAGGCTCTCTACAAGAGCCTGGAATTTCACCCCGGGATAGGCATCCACGGTGACTTCCGCCTGCTGCCCCGCATGCACATGCTCGAGCTGGGTTTCCTTGAGGTTGGCCTCGATCCACATTTCATCGGTGGCGAGCAATGTCACCACGGACAGCCCCATGGCGGCCAGTTCACCCACCTGTGGTGCTTCGTTGGCGATGACCCCGGATACCGGCGCGACGATACGGGTACGCGACAGCTGGTAGCGGGCCTTGTCGAGCTGGGCCTGGGCAACCATCACATCCGCCTGCTGTTCCAGCGGCACCTGGGAGTTACCGCCCAGTTCCGCGCGCAGACTGGCAAGTTTCTCCGAGTTGATGGCAATTTTTGCGCGGGCCTGCTCGAGTTTCTGGCGGGATTCGTCCAGCTGGGATTCCGACAGCGCCACCTTGCCGAGCTTTTCGTTGCGCTCCAGCTGGCGGCGGTAGAATTCCGCATCGGTCTGCGCCTGCTGCAGTTCCGCATCCGCTTCGGCGTAATCCGCCTGCCGCGCGTGCACCTGATTCTTGACCATTGCCAGATTGGCTTCGGCTTCTGCCACCGCCAGGCGGAAAGTGGTGTCATCCAGCTGTACCAGCAGGTCGCCCTTGTTGACGTGCTGGTTGGCCTTGATCGGCACCTCGGCGACGATACCGCTCACCTCCAGGGCGAGGGACAGTTTGTCCGCCTTCACATAGGCGTTATCGGTGTGCACGCTGCTGCCGCCACCCCAGATACACCAGGCGGCAACCGCGCCGGCGACTGCGAGACCAAGCCCGAAAACCAGCGGGCGGGATTTGGCTTTCTTTACATCCTGATTCACAACCTCAGTCACTCCACAGTCTCCTCTCGGCTCAGGTTTTCACGCACCCGATTCAGTAATTGCAGTAGTTGCCGCTGCTCTTCCCCACTGATGCCGGCGAGCGCCTGGGCACGGGTTTCCCCGGCGAGCCCCTGCAGGTTTTCCAGCACGGGTGCCGACGCGGCGGTGAGAAAAATACGAAAACAGCGACGGTCCTGGGGATCGGGCCTGCGCTCGACCAGGCCCTCCGCTTCCAGCAGATCTATTTGGCGGGTCAAGGTAATCGGCGCCACATCCATGCGCTCGGCCAGCGCCGCCTGTTTCATGCCCTGGTCCTTGTTCAGAATCCAGAGCACCTGCCAGCGGGCGCGGGTGAGGCCGTGGGTTTTGGCGCGGCGGTCGAAATTGCGCTTCAGCAGGCGGGCAGCAGTGTGCAGCTCGAACCCCAACTGCGATGCGATGTCGGTTTTATTCACGGAATTACTGTTATGTCACGCTTTTTGAGGGCGCTTATTGTAAGCATGCTTATAAATTTGGCAAGCCATCTGCCTGTACTGAGCACCAGGATGGGGAAAAACAGAACGTGGAAACAAAAAAGGGCCGGCAATGCCGGCCCCCAAGAAAAGGAGATGAGATGCTGGATCAGCGGCCGATGCGGCGCAGCGCTGAAGAGGAGAAGTCGGTGCGGTTGGCTTTCTTGCCCCACTCCATGAACTTCGGCTCCTCATTGGCGAGACCGGTTACCAGATAGCGGCCGGAGTCCAGGTCGTGCAGGGCTTCTGCTGACATCCAGGGGGTATCCACGTCGTAGAACATGACCTGGTGGCCTTCGCCCACACGCCACAGGTTACCGCGACCGTCGTAGTGGTCGATCACGGAGGCACCCCAGGTGTCTTCGTCGATATACATGGTGCGCTTGGCGTAAATGTGGCGCTCACCTTCTTTCAGGGTCGCTTCCACCACCCACACGCGGTGCAGTTCGTAGCGCAGGTACTCCGGGTTCAGGTGACCGGCTTCAACCAGTTGATCGTACTTCAGCGACGTATCCAGCATTTTGTAACTGTTGTAGGGCACATACAGTTCCTGCTTGCCGATCAGTTTCCATTCGTACTTGTCCGGGGCACCGTTATACATGTCCAGGTTGTCCGCGGTGCGCAGACCGTCGGTACCTTCCGCGGGGCCGTCATAGGCCACGTTCGGTGCGCGGCGCACACGGCGCTGGCCGGAGTTGTACACCCAGGCGCGGCGGGCTTCTTTCACCTGGTCCAGGGTTTCGTGTACCAGCAGCGCGGTACCGGTCAGACGCGCCGGCGCGGTGATCTGCTGCAGGTAGTAGAACAGTACGTTGCTGTCGCCATCAGCGCTGCGTCCGTCGGCCAGGAATTCCGGCCATACCAGCTGGTCGGTAAATTTCACCGGCACGAAGGAGCCATCGGTCTGCACCGGAATTGCGGTGGTGTTGCGCACCGCCGCGCCGCCGCGGTAACGGGTGATGTGGTTCCACACCACTTCCAGCGCGCTCTGCGGCATCGGGAACGGAATCACCGTGTCAAAGTTGGTGATGCCGTTACCGCCGGAAACCAGCTCCGCATTCATCGCGTTTGCCTTCACCACGTCGTACAGATTTTCCGGGTAAGCGGCGGTACGGCGGGTCTGGTACACCGGCATGCGGTAGTCGGGGTATTTCTTGAACAGGGCAAGCTGGCCCGGGCTCAGTTTGTCCTTGTACTGCGCCAGGTTGGCGTTGGTGATCTCGAACAGCGGCTTGTCATCCGGGAAGGGGTTCACCGGGCGACCTGCGTCACCGCTTTTCACTTCACCACCGCTCACCAGGCCGCCGGTCCACGCGGGAATGGTGCCCTCCGCATTGCCGGCCTTGATCGCGCCCAGCGGGGTCAGGGAATCACCCAGTTTTGCCGCTTCCTGCTCAGAGACTTTGGCGAAGGCACTGCCGGCCATCAAGGACACCAGCAGCGTCGCTGCCACAGTCATTTTCTTGTGCATGGTCTTTTTCATGTCCGCTACCTCTTAGTAGGAGAGTTTGAAGCTCAAGGAGACGAAGTCCTTGTCTTGCAGAGTGTTGTGACTGCCGCCGTCAAACGCGGTGTAGCCCAGGGTGGCGCTGTACTTCATCTTGTAGACCGCCTCGACCGACAGGCCAAGGGACTTGGCTCCCTCGTTGAACTGCTGGCCGGGCTCCGCGGAGTAACCGGATACATCGTGGGACCAGGCCAGGGTCGGGTTCAGGGAAACACCGGCGAAGGCGTTGGGGTATTCCAGGGCCGCGCGCGCGCGGTAGCCCCAGGCGGTGTCGGTGACGAAGCCGTCGGCACGGCAGTCGCCAGCAATCTGTCCCGCGGCCACCAGGTTGGTACAGTTAATTCCGTTGCCCAGGTCGAAGTCGCCGAGACCGAACACCGTGTTGCGGCCGTAGCGCTGATCCGAGTCTTCCACGCCATCGAGCATGGAAACACCCACCTCGCCGATCAGGGACAGGCGCGATGCACCGAGTACACGCTCGAAAAACTTGATTGCGGTGACCTGTACCTGGGTCTGGTCAAAGGTGTCGTAACCCTGTACCACCTCGCCGTAGCCGACTTCGTTGACACGGCTGGTAAAGGCGAAGATCGGGCTTTCCGACAGCGCGCCGTTGAGGAGTTCTGCACCGTTGATCTGTACCGGGGTATCCGGCTTGTAGGACACCTCACCGGACAGGGCCACACCGGCCACATTGGTGGAGAAACTCAGGCCGTAGAGCTTCAGGTCTTCCGGGAAGCTGATCATGTAGGCCGGGTTCAGCGCGGACAGCTGGCCGCCAGTCGGGTCCAGGGCCTCAGGCACAAAGATCAGCGGGCTGCCGTCCTGATTGGTCGCGCCGGTCACCGGGACTGCGGTGCGCACCGCATTGATCATCGGCATGCGCGAGTGGATATTCATGAAGTAGACACCGAATTCGGTGTCATTCAGAGCGGCGGCGTAATAGCGCGCAGCGAAACCGTACTGGCCGCCATCTTTCGGCTCCAGGTCCGGCGCGCGATCCGCGAACAGCCCCATCGCCACGGCGGTCTGGTCCGGTACGCTGATGGTCACGCGGTTACAGCCGTCGGCGGCGAAGTCCGCGGAGGAGAAGTAGGTACCACATCCCTCGATCTGGGTTTTTTCCCACTCGTACTGGTAGAAGCCCTCAACGCTCAGGTTTTCAGTGACGCCGGCATTGAAGTAGCCCATGCCCACCGGCAACAGGCCTTCCTTGAGTTCGGCGCCCGGGCGACGGAATGCGCTCACGTCAAACGGGTTGGTGGAGTTGATGCCGCCCTGGATAAAGGTACTTTCACCCCAGCTCAATACCTGGCGACCAACGCGCAGGCTCAGGGGCATTTCCGCAACTTCGGTATCCAGGTAGGTGTAGGCATCCAGCAGCGCGGCACCGGAGAACTTCGCGAAGTCGGAGAAGCCCTCGTCGGAAAGCGGCGTACCCGCCATGTAGTCGTTGGCGTTGTTGCCGTGGGGACGGTTCTCGTCCTCCAGCTCCTTGTCGTACCAGTATTTGACGCGCATGAACACGCCGAAATTGTCCTTGGACAATTCGAGGTCGTGCACACCCTTGATGATTTTGGAGAAGGTCTCTCCACCGGCGAAGTTGAGGTTGCCGTCATCGGTGGTTGGCGTGAACCCGGTGCCTCCGTTCTGGAATGAGATAAAGTCGGAGTCCGCATCGTTCAGTCGCCAGCTCGCACCCACATCCAGCTGCGAGGTGACGCGCAGTGAAATGTCTTCATTCTCGCCAAAGTAAAACTCGGCCGCCTGCGCAGGCACCAGCGCCGAGCCAATGGCTGCGGCAAGCAGAGCGCGACTGAAACCGGGTAATTTTATTTTTATCTGCATTGGTATTCTCCCATTCTTGCTGGGGAGAAATTGACACGGGGCGCCCGACAGGTCGATCCCCTTCCATTGGCGCAGCGCGCCAACCTGTTATCCGCTCGCGCCGCGGGAGACTTTGTTTTTTGCGGTAAATAGAGAAAGGATCAGGGCAGTGGTAACACGGCGCACTGCCCTGGTGCAGAGGAGAGTGGGCGCGTCAGTTCACCTGCCGCGCGGCCTGCGCATCCCGGTATTCGCCGGGGGTGACGCCGGTCCAACGCTTGAACGCGCGGTTAAAATTGGTCACCGAGGCAAACCCCACCAGATAGCCAATTTCTCCCAGCGACAGGTGCGCCTCATCAATATATTTGATCGCCAGCCGCTTGCGGGTCTGCTCGAGAATATCCTTGTAGCTGGTGCCCTGCTCGCTCAACCGGCGCTGCAGATTGCGCAGGCTCATACCCAGCATATCCGCCACCTGCGCCTGCGCCGGCGTACTGCCCGGGAGGCAATCGTAGATCTTGCAGCGGATCAGGTTCACCAGATCGCTTCTGTCGACACGGGCGAGATACTCGTCCAGCATGGTCTCATGATTGCGCGCCACCAGACTGTTGTGGGTGAGCAGCGCACGGGTCGCATCTTCGCGGCAGAACACCACCGCGTTGTAGGCGTGACCGTATTTGATTTCGCAACCAAAAAAAGCCTGCAGACGATCGTTCCCCTGCTGCGGCCCTTCGGCCTCCAGGAAGACACACAGCGGTTTCAGGTCGCGCTCCACAAGATCCCGGGAAAATTTGACCAGCGACGCGAGCAACACTTCCGCCTCGCGCAGCCCCAGCCCCGGTACCACCCGTTGCTCTGCGCGCACCGGGCGAATACTGAACTCGAACCCGCCGGGAACGTCCTGCAGGCGCACATTGCAGAGGCTGGATACGATGCGTCGATAACGCACCACATACTGAAGGCTGTCGTACAGGGTCGGCGCCGACATCATCGCGTAGCCGAGCACATGCAGAACCCCCGGATGAAAGTTCTCCGCCAACCGCACCCGCAGATCGTCTTCCGGCGCCAGCTCACTGGCATACCCGAGTAACTTCACCAGCTTGGAGAGCGTAACCCGGGAATCGGGGTTGCCCACCTCTTCCAGGTCGATTTCGCAGGCCGCCAGCGCGGCACGGATGTCGATACGGTAGGACTGCATGATCCGCACAAACGGGATCAGCCAGCCCCCCATGACCGCATGTTCGATATTCACTTTGCGTAACTACCTCAGCGACAAACTGTCACCAGCGCAAGAGATTAACAACGGAGCCCGCACACGGCTTGACATTACTCGCCGGAATTGGGCGTCTAATCTACCATTCTCCGCGGGCTCGGCATGCAAGACTATGACCGCAGGAGAAATTAAGGTCACAGTTTTCGGGGCGCCTAGATGCGGGACGGGATAACAAATTGGCGCGAATGACATATCGGGCACTTTAACAGCTGCCAGATAATCAGGCGACCGAATAATAACCAGTTACGCGACCTATGAGACTTTCCCGAATTCTGCTGTCGACCCTGGTGGCATCCCATGCGCTGGCCGCCAGCGCCAACGTCGAATTACTGCAGACACCGGCGCCCCAGAGCACCCACGCCACCCGCAATGTCATCACCAATCTGTACCCACACGCCGATGGCTACCTGCTTACCGGCGAGCGCGGCCTAATGCTGCAGTGGCAGCCAGATGGTCAATGGCAACAGCTGCAGACCCCGGTGAGCGTAGGCCTCACCGCCATTGCCACCCTTGCCGATGGCAGCGCGGTAGCCGTGGGCCACGACGCCGCCATCCTGCGCCGCGAGGCGGGTGGTGAGTGGCAAAAGGCCTTTGACGGATACGACCTGACCCGCCTGCAAATCGCCGCGCTGGAACGCCGCCACGCAGAACTCCAGGACGCCGTGGACAACCCTGCGCAGGATGCCGATGTGGAGGAGCTGGAATTCCAACTGGAAGAGACCGGATTCAACCTGGAAGACACTCAGGCTGAACTGGAGTCCGGCCCCAACAAGCCCCTGCTCAGCATTGTCGCCGCCGGCGGCGAGCGACTGTTTGCCTGCGGTGCCTATGGCACCCTGCTACGCAGTGACAACGGCGGCAAGCACTGGGAACTGCAAAGCGCGAGCCTCGACAACCCCGATCGCTTCCACCTGAACGCGCTCATTCGCAGCGATGACGGCAGCCTGTATGTGGTTGGTGAAAGTGGCCTCGGCTTTGTATCCCGCGATAACGGCGACAGCTGGCAGGCCATGGACCTGCCCTACGACGGCAGTCTGTTCGGCATTATCGCCCAGCCCGGTTCAGCCAACCTTGTGGCCTTCGGCCTGCAGGGACATGTGCTCATTTCCGAGGATGGCGGCGAGAGCTGGCAGCACCACAAGATCGAAGCCGGCGCCAGCCTGCTCGGCGGCACCATCGACGCCCAGGGCAATGTGGTGCTGGTGGGACACGGCGGCATCGTCGCCAGTTTCCCGGTTGCACAACCGGATACCGTAACCGTACGCAAACACCCCTCCGGTGCCGCCTTCTCGGCGGTCGCGGTACAGGGAGAACAACTGATTCTGGCGGGCCAATTCGGCGTAACCGCATGGAAGATGAACTGAGGTAGCGGCAAGTCATGAACAATCCAATCCCAAAACCCCAGTCCGCCGCACATGGGTCGCGGACCGAGGCCTTTTTCGAATCTCTGGTGTTCGGCCACCGCGCCGCAGTACTCGCAGTACTCGCCGCCCTGCTGATGGTGCTGACCTGGCAGGGACTGCAGGTGCGCCCCGAAGCCAGCTTCACCAAGATGATTCCCGGCAACCACGAGTTCATCAACAACTACATGGACTACCGCCAGGAGCTCGCGGACCTCGGCAACGTGGTGCGTATCGTGGTCGAGAGCAAGGACGGTGACATCTTCACCCCGGAATTCCAGGAAGTGCTGAAGCAGGTCACCGACGAGGTGTTCTATGTGCCGGGTGTCAGCCGTGACGGCATGAAGTCCCTGTGGACACCCAACGTGCGCTGGCAGGAAGTCACCGAGGAAGGATTTGTCGGCGGTGCCGTGATTCCCAACGGCTACGACGGCAGTGAAGCGATGATCGCGCGCCTCAAGGCCAACGTGTTCAAGTCCGGCCAGGTCGGCGTGCTGGTGGGCAATGACTTCCACTCCGCGATCATTCTCGCCCCGCTGCAGGACGTGAATCCGGAAACCGGAAAGCCGCTGGATTACCGAGAACTGTCGGATTTCCTCGAGCAGAATGTGCGCGACAAATACAGCAGTGACCAGGTACAGATCCGCATTGTCGGGTTTGCCAAGGTCATCGGCGACCTGATCGACGGCGCCGTACAGGTGGTGCTGTTCTTCGTGCTGGCGGTAGTCATTACCTTCGTACTGCTGTGGCTCTACTCCCGCTGCCTGCGCAGCACCTTTGCGGTGCTCGCCTGCTCCATTTTCGCGGTGTTCTGCCAGCTCGGCGTGCTCAATCTGCTGGGCTACGGCATCAACCCCTACTCCATGCTGGTGCCGTTCCTGGTGTTCGCTATCGGCGTCAGCCACGGGGTGCAGATCATCAGTGCGGTGCTGCACAACACCGTGCAGGGCGCCGACAAGATCACTGCCGCGCGCCTCGCATTCCGCTCCCTGTACCTGGCCGGTATCACCGCGCTGGTGAGTGATGCCATCGGTTTCACCACCCTGATGGTGATCGACATCGGCGTGATCCGCGAGCTGGCGATCGCCGCGAGTATCGGGGTGGCGGTGATTATCGTCACCAATCTGGTGGCGCTGCCGATCATCGCCAGCTATGTGGGTGTGTCCAAGGGCGGCCTGGCCTATGCGCGTGCCAACCAGGACAAGGCGTCGCTGGTGGAGCGCCTGTTCGCCCGCTTCGCGCGTCCCGCTCAGGCCAAGGCGGTGCTGGCCATCGCACTGGTACTGTGCGGCGCCGGTGCCTATTACTCGCAGTTCATGAAAATCGGCGACCTCGACGCCGGTGCCCCGGAACTGCGCCCGGACTCCCGCTACAACCGCGACAACGCCTATCTGGTGGAAAACTACAGCACCAGCACCGACGTATTTGTGGTGATGGCGCAGACCGAAGCAGAACAATGCGTTGCCTATGGCAACCTGGTGTGGATGGATCAGCTCTCCGCGCATCTGAGCAATGTGCCCGGCGTGCAGAAAGTTTCCTCGGTGGCGGACGTATCCAAGTTCGGCAACTTCGGCATGAACGAGGGCTCGCTGAAATGGTACGGCCTCAACCGCAACCAGTTCATCACCAACGCCTCGGTTGCCAAGGCGCCGGAGGGCCTGATCAACGCCGAGTGCACCATGGCACCGGTGCTGGTGTTCCTCAACGACCACAAGGCAGAAACCCTGGATCGCGTAGTCGCAGCGATGCGCGAGTTCAACGCCGAGCGCGCCCCGGACTCGGTGGAATTCCTGCTGGCCGCGGGTAACGCGGGTATCGAAGCGGCCACCAACGACGTGATCCAGCAGGCGCAGATCAAGATGCTGATCTGGGTTTACGGTGTGGTCATTGCCCTGTGTCTGCTAACTTTCCGCTCGCCGCGTATCGTGCTGGCGGTAGTACTGCCGCTGATGCTCACCTCGCTGCTCGGCCAGGCGCTGATGGCGCTGATGGGCATCGGCGTGAAGGTGGCCACCCTGCCGGTGATCGCCCTCGGCGTCGGTATCGGTGTGGATTACGGCATCTACATTTTCACCAAGGTGCGCGAGGCGCTGGCGGACGGTAAGAACCTGATCGAGTCCTACGCCTACACCCTGCATCAGACCGGCAAGGCGGTCGCGTTTACCGGTGTGACCCTGGCCATCGGTGTGGCTACCTGGGCCTTCTCGCCGATCAAGTTCCAGGCGGATATGGGCCTGCTGCTGACCTTCATGTTCCTGTGGAACATGCTCGGCGCACTGGTGCTGGTACCGGCCATCGCCTGGTTGCTGCGAATCGACAATCTCGCAGCCAAACCGGTGTTGGAGCAGGCACAGGACAACACTGTCGCTGCTGCTGTGCAGCGCCAACCGGCCGCCACGGACAACAAAAAAGAAGCAGAACCGGCCTGAATACCTGAATAAATAAAAAAGGCAGCCAATTGGCTGCCTTTTTTATTGGCCGGCAGACTGACATCTGCCGGCAGCAATGGGGTGCTCCACTACTTTCTCTGCACTTCCACTTTATCCACTTTCTGGAAACCACGCGGCAACTTGTTGCCACGACGGCCGCGTTCGCCCTGATAGTGCTCCAGTTCCGAGACCTTGATCTTGGTGTGGCGCTTGCCGGCGTGGATGATCAGTTGGTCGTCGCCCTCCAATACCGCGATACCCACGAGGATTTCCTCGCGGCTGGCGGCACGGGCCGACGGGATGTTGATGATCTTGTTGCCCTTGCCCTTGGCCAGTTCCGGCAGTTCCGACACCGGGAACACCAGCATGCGGCCCTCGCTGGACACCGCCGCCAGCAGTGCGGCGTCCGGATTCTTGATTTCCTGCGGCGGCAGCACTCGCGCGTTCTGCGGCAGGCTCAGCATGGCCTTACCGGCCTTGTTGCGCGACTGCAGGTCGGCGAAGGTGGCGATAAAGCCATAACCGGCATCACTCGCCAACAGCACCTTCTGGTCGTCGTTGCCCATCAGCAGGCCTTCGAAGGTGGCACCGGAGGGCGGGTTGATGCGCCCGGACAGCGGCTCACCCTGGCCGCGCGCCGACGGCAGAGTGTGGGAGGCGATGGAGTAACTGCGCCCGGTACTGTCGAGCAGCAGTGCCATCTGGTTGCCCTTGCCGTGGGCAGCGAACTTGAAGCTGTCGCCGGCCTTGTAGCTCAGCGAGGTGGGATCGATATCGTGACCCTTGGCCTGGCGGATCCAGCCTTTGTCGGACAGCACCACGGTGATCGGGTCGCTGGTGAGCAGGTCGGTTTCGCTGAAGGCCTTGGCCTCCTCGCGCTCGACGATGGGCGCGCGGCGGTCATCGCCGAACTCGTCCGCCGCTTCCAGCAGCTCTTTCTTGATCAGGGTCTTGAGACGGCGCTCGCTCTCCAGGGTTTTGGTGAGGGTTTCGCGCTCTTTCTCCAGCTCCGCCTGCTCGCCGCGGATCTTCATTTCCTCAAGTCGCGCCAACTGGCGCAACTTGGTTTCGAGCACGTATTCCGCCTGCACGTCGGACAGCTCGAAGCGGCGCATCAGCTCCTGCTTCGGCTCGTCGTGGGTGCGGATGATCTCGATCACCTCGTCGATATTGAGGAACGCGATCAACAAACCGGCCAACAGGTGCAGGCGCTTCTCGACCTTGTCGAGGCGGAACTGCAGACGCCGGCGTGTGGTAACCGTGCGGAAGCTCAGCCACTCGGACAGGATCTTGTCCAAAGACTTCACCTGCGGGCGACCGTCGATACCGATCATGTTCATGTTGACCCGGTAGCTCTTCTCCAGGTCGGTAGTGGCGAACAGGTGGTTCATCACCTGGTCCAGATCCACGCGGTTGGACTTGGGCACGATCACCAGGCGGGTGGGATTCTCGTGGTCAGATTCGTCCCGCAGGTCGGCGACCATCGGCAGTTTTTTCGCCTGCATCTGCGCGGCGATCTGCTCCAGCACCTTGGAGCCGCTGGCCTGGTATGGCAGCGCGGTGATGACGATATCGCCATCCTCCTTGGTCCACACTGCGCGCATCTTCACCGAGCCCTTGCCGGTCTCGTACATCTTCTGCATATCCGCGCGCGGCGTGATGATCTCCGCCTCGGTGGGCATATCCGGGCCGAGGATGTACTCGCACAGCTCGGATACCGTCGCCTTGGGGTTCTCCAGCATATGCACTGTGGCATTCACCACCTCGCGCAGGTTGTGCGGCAGAATGTCGGTGGCCATACCCACCGCGATACCGGTGGTGCCGTTCAGCAGGATGTTGGGTACCCGCGCCGGCAGCACTGACGGCTCGTCCATGGTGCCGTCGAAGTTCGGCTGCCAGTCCACGGTGCCCTGCCCCAGTTCCGAGAGCAGCACCTCGGCGTACTTGCCCATACGAGATTCGGTGTAACGCATGGCGGCGAAGGACTTGGGATCGTCCGGCGAGCCCCAGTTGCCCTGGCCGTCCACCAGCGGATAGCGGTAGCTGAACGGCTGCGCCATAAGCACCATCGCCTCGTACACGGCGCTGTCGCCGTGCGGGTGGTACTTACCGATCACGTCACCCACAGTGCGGGCAGATTTCTTGTGCTTGGCGCTGTTCTTCAGCCCCAGCTCGCTCATGGCATAAACAATACGGCGCTGTACCGGCTTCAGGCCATCGCCGATATTGGGCAGGGCGCGGTCGAGAATCACGTACATGGAGTAGTCCAGGTACGCCTTCTCGGTGTAGGCCGCAAGATGCTGGCGCTCGGAGGCGTCGTAGACGGAGGGCTCGGTCATACTGCGAGAGTCTCGTTATTCTGCGTAAAGAGGGGGATTATGGCGGGAACACGCGGCGGGTTCAAAGGGCTGCCCGGAGCCAGCCCCCGCAAGATTGCGGATAACGGCAATTTCCTGTTACAACCGTTCCGGCCTGCCGTCCCGGTAGTAAAGGTATCTACCCGTCCCCATTAGCAATGGATGTACAGAAAATGTCCGCCCTGTTTGCCTTCCTGCATCACCTGGCTTTTCTCACCATGACGACGGTGCTGACCATCCAGCTGGTGGTACTTGGCCAGCCCCTGACACTGCAGAGCGCGCGCAAACTGCAGATCGTCGACCGGGTTCTGGGCATTGCCGCGGTAGCATTGTTGATCGTGGGCTTTCTGCGGGTTTTCTACTTTGAGAAAGGTGCGGCCTACTATTTTCACAATGCCGCGTTTCACGCGAAGCTCACGCTGTTTGCGATCGCCGCCCTGCTCTCCATTTACCCGACCGTGCAATTTTTGCACTGGCGCAAGTCACTCAAGCAGGGGCAAGTACCGCAGCTGGCGGAGCAACAGCGGCGCCGGATGCGGCTTATCGTGCATGCGGAGCTCACCGCGCTGGTGGGTATGGCACTATGTGCGGCATTGATGGCAAAGGGTATCGGGGTTATTCACTGATCCCGATGCCAATGAATAATTAGAAAAACGGTACTGTCCTTGGCAAAGCTGCAACTTCACCGCGTGGCGATCGGGCAACTAAACGCCGTCGACCTGACGATGTCGCCCGGGGAAATCGTCTGCCTGTCGGGCGCTTCCGGTAGCGGCAAAACCCGGCTGCTGCGCGCCATCGCCGATCTCGAACCCCATGCCGGCGAAGTCGTGCTGGGCAATACCGAACAGAGCACCCTGCCCGGCCACCGCTGGCGCAGTGCGGTGATGCTGGTGCCGGCGGAAAGTGCCTGGTGGCACGACACCGTGGGTGAGCACTTTTCCGAAACCTTGAACCGCCAGTTCCGGGAGCAAACACTGCAGCAGCTGGACCTGCCGGCAGAAGCGTTTGACTGGCAGGTTGCCCGCCTCTCCTCCGGTGAAAAACAACGACTCGCGCTGGCCCGAGCCCTGTCCCGCAAGCCAGTGGCATTGCTGCTGGACGAGCCGACCGCAAACCTGGACAAGGACAACACCCAGCGCGTGGAAACCTGGCTGTGCGAATACATTCGCCAGCAGCAAATCCCTACCCTGTGGGTCGCCCACCATGAAGACCAGATCCAGCGTGTGGCCGATCGCCACTTTCGCATTGTCGACTCCGGCATCGAAGAACGGCAGGTGACGTCGTGAGCGTGATCGAACTCTCCTGGTGGCAGCTGGCACTGGCGGCGTCGCTGGTGATTGCCCTGGCGGTGTGTACTTTCCTCGCACACCTGGGCGTGGGTAAATCCCTGCTGATTGCGGCCGCGCGCACCGCCATCCAGCTCACTCTCGTGGGACTGGTACTGGAGGCGCTGTTCTCCGTGGGAAGTCTGCACTGGGTGGCATTGATGGGGCTGGTCATGTTGCTGCTGGCGGGGCGCGAAGTCGTCGCGCGGCAGAAATTTCGCCTGCGCGGCGGCTGGAGTTTTGGCATTGGCACCCTGTCGATGTTTATTTCCGCATTTGCGGTTACGGTACTGACCCTGACCACCGTCATCGGCCCGACGCCCTGGTATACACCGCAGTATGCGATTCCGCTGCTGGGCATGCTGCTCGGTAACACCATGACCGGCATCGCCCTCGCGCTCGATCGCCTGACGGAGAGCGCCCGACGCTCCCGCGCTGTCATCGAAAACCGGCTGATGCTTGGGGAAACCGCGCAACAGGCACTGAGTGAATTCCGCCGCGAGGCCATGCGTGCAGGCCTGACCCCAATCATCAACGCCATGGCCGCCGCCGGCATCGTCTCACTACCGGGTATGATGACCGGTCAGATACTCGCCGGCACGGCACCGGCGCTGGCAGTGAAATACCAGATACTGATTATGTTCACCATTGCCGCCGGCACCGGTTTTGGCACGTTTGCGGCGGTGACGATTTGTGCACACAGATTATTTGACGGACGCGAACGATTGCGACTGGACCGATTGCGCAGCGACGGAAGCACCTGAATCGGCAACAAAACGAGACCAGAAAAAAAATAGAAACCAGTGAAGTAGAGAAGATAATAATGAACGATTGCTTGATCATTGGCGGCGGCCACAATGGCCTGGTGTGCGCCTGTTACCTGGCAAAGGCTGGCAAAAAAGTCACCATCCTGGAGCGCCGGGATATCGTCGGCGGTGCCGCGGTTACCGAAGAGTTCCACCCCGGGTTTCGCAACTCCGTTGCCAGCTATACCGTCAGCCTGTTAAATCCCAAGATTATCCAGGACCTGAACCTGCACAAGCACGGCCTCAAGGTTAAGCTGCGCCCGCAGAACAATTTCTTTCCACACTCCAACAACGGCAGCCTGTCGTTCTATAAGAATCCGCAGGAGACCCTGGCAGAAATTGCACGCTTCTCGGAAAAAGACGCCGCCGCCCTGCCCGCCTTTTATGAAATGCTGGAAACCGTGGCCGATGTACTGCGGGAGGAACTGCTGCGCACACCGCCGAATGTGGGCGGTGGCTTCACGGACCTGATCCGCGCCGGCAGTTTCGGCATGCGCGCCAGAAAGCTCACCATGGCACAGCGTCGCGATACCCTGGACCTGTTCACCAAAAGCGCCACCGATGTGCTGGACGCGTGGTTTGAAAACGACCATGTAAAGGCCGCCTTTGCGTTTGATTCCATCGTCGGTAACTATGCCGGCCCCAGCACACCGGGCTCCGCCTATGTGCTCCTCCACCACGTATTCGGCGAGGTCAACGGCGAGAAGGGGGCATGGGGCCATGCCATCGGCGGTATGGGCGCGATTACCCAGGCCATGCTGAAAGAAGCCGAACAACTGGGCGTCGAGGTAATTACCGGTGCCGAGGTGGAAGAAGTATTGATTGAAAACGGCCAGGCCAAGGGTGCGCGCCTTGCCAATGGCGACACCCACCGCGCGCACAAGGTGATCGCCAACGTGGGCCCGAAGCTGCTGTTCGGCAAGCTGATCGACGAACAACACCTGGACCCGGAATTCCAGCGGCGGGTGCGCGGCTTCAAGGTCGGTTCCGGCACCTTCCGCATGAACGTCGCCCTGAAAGAGCTGCCCGACTTCACCTGCCGCCCCGGCAAGGAACTGCAACCGCACCACCAGTCCGGCATTGTGATCGGCCCCAGCATGCAATACCTGGAACAGGCCTACCTGGATGCCAAGCAGTTTGGCTGGTCGAAAAAACCGATTGTGGAAATCCTGATTCCATCCACCGTGGATGATTCCCTGGCACCGGCAGGGCAACACGTCGCCAGCCTGTTCTGCCAGCAGTTTGCGCCGCAGCTGCCGGACGGCAGGAGCTGGGATGAAGAGCGCGAGCAGGCCGCCGATGCCATCATCGACACCGTCACCGAGTACGCGCCGAACTTCCGCGATTCCATCATCGCGCGCCAGATTCATTCACCGCTGGATCTGGAGCGCAAGTTCGGACTCATGGGCGGGGATATTTTCCATGGTGCGCTGGGGCTGGATCAGCTCTGGAGCAACCGGCCGTTTATGGGCATGAGTGATTACCGCACGCCCATAAAAGGATTGTATATCTGCGGCTCCGGCACCCATCCCGGGGGCGGCGTTACCGGTGTTCCTGGACATAATGCGGCGCGGGAAATTTTGAAGGATTGAGAGAGCGGTTCGATAAGGAACCGAAACCTGTAGCCGCGAACGGAGGGCCCTGCGGGGGCCAGGAATCAGCGCCAAGCCCGGGCATATTGCTCTCGCCCTCCATCACGGTTTACTCGCTACCCCCAAAAGACATGGTCCCCGCAGACAGGAGACTGCGGGGACCATGATCAAACAAATCAGACAAGTTTCAGTTTCCGGTATCGGACATTTCAATCACCATCACCCCAGTGCCGTGCTACCGAATTTCTTCCCCTTCACCGTAAAGTCGGTGTTGTTTTCCACATACTTGTTGAACGCCGCCGCCAGCAGGTTGTCTTTGACCGCATTCAGGCCATAAATGGTTTTGCATTTATCGTAGCTGGCAAAATCGATCATGATGATATTGGGAAAGAAAGCCTTCATCCGCATGACGCCGCCGCGGGTTAGGTACTTTATGCGCTCCTGCTGCAGCTGATGGCCAATGGATTGCTCCAGGCCATTGCGCCACAGCTCGTGCATCTTGAATACCCCGGTCTGGCTCCATAGGTGTTCATCCCGCGTGCGGATACTGCTGGTAGAACCGGTTGCGGTCCAGTACATCATCCCCAGTACATTGGGTGAGTTGATGTCATTGGCACAGGCCATATCCAGCATCATCATTTCCTGTTTGGAGTAGTTCTCCTTGAGTTTGCCCTGATTGGTCTTCCATGCGGCCCACCACCTGGTGCCGCCCTTGCCGCAGTACTGCATACCCGGGTAATTCGCTTTATAGGCCGAACCCTCACCCGAGTTCGCCTTCACGGAACGGAAACTGAGGATACCCTTTGGATAAAAGGAAGCGATGTTCATTTCTGCAAATGCAGCCTCACTAAACACACAAATGACTTTGCCCGCAATCTCACCAAGGGTTAACTTCCCGAATTCCTTTTCATTATTCTTGATATAAATTTTATCTCCCAGAATGGAAATGCAGGTTTCAGCGATCAACTGCCAGTTTTTACACTTGTCGAACTTCAATATCAGAAATTCGTTTCGGGTATCCGGTTCCGAAACAAAACGTTTCGCCTGATTGAGCATGTTCGAAAGCTTCAACCCGGCCGACCCCATTTTCATCCCGGGACTCACAGAAACATCGTGATTCCTGCCGGTATGATCACTGTGCATGTGCAATTTTTTCGCTTTTTCGCCTTTACCGTGATATCCCAGCAGTGACGCGCCATGCTTGTCCCCCAATGCGAGAATGCGCAGGTCAAACAGCCTCACACCGACTTTCGCCTGACCATAGATATCCAGGTCCTGAGTCTGCACATGGCTTTTCCCGGAGGTAATTGAGGCGTCATGACTACCGGCGAAGATGATTTCATGCAGACGGCGATGCGGCCCAAGCCGGTAATAATTGATTTCCATTTGTTCTCTCCCTGAGCAAAAACGATTTCCGATTCCCCATCTCCAGGCGCCATTCGTGCAGGATTTTTTGACAAACACGGCGTCGATGTGACGCAATCTAGCCACATATAACCAACGGGGTCACGTTATAAAATACGCCAACAGGGCGCTCAGGCGGGAATCCCATTTGCGATGGGAAAAGTCACATGGCAAGGAAGGCGCAAGTGGTGCAGATGTACCAACTTATTCCGCTCAAATCTGTTTTTTTACCTGATTGATCAATCCACCTGCAAGCACAGTCGCCACTTCCTCCTCACTCATGTCATGAGTCACTTGCAGGGTTTTGCCGTCGGCGAGCCGCACGTCTACCTCTCTTCCCAGTTGCAGTTGGCCGGGGAAATTTTCCAACGCAAGCGAGTCGCCCTGGTTAAGGCGCGCCAGATCTTCTGCCTTCTGGAACAGCAACGGCACGATGCCAAAGTTGATCAGGTTGCGGCGATGGATGCGGGCCATGGAAACTGCAATTACCGCGCGCACACCGAGATAGCGCGGCGCGATTGCGGCGTGCTCGCGGCTGGAGCCCTGGCCGTAGTTTTCCCCGCCAATCACGAAGCTGTCGCCATCGAGTTGCTTTGCCCGCTTGTAGAAGGTGTCGTCGATGCGCGAGAAGGTGTAGCGGCTGATGGC
>NZ_DATCMV010000025.1:0-18141 GCF_036563125.1 Microbulbifer sp. | reverse complement strand
CCGAATTAACCGTCAGTTAAATTCCGACCTTTTCGTGACTCCGTATCACGTACCGGTTCAGGCAATTCAACCGCGAAAAAGCCCAGTGTATCCAGCCGTTGCTGCACCGCTGCAGATCGCATGTACTGCAACAAGCGTATTGCCAGGCTGCGCTCGCGAGTGCTGCGCAAGATCACCATCTGCTGGTGGATCGGAGGATGGAAATGAGGAGGGATTCGCATGAACTGCCCGCTGCTGCCGGATGCCAGCGCCTGCCCGTAGGGAATCAGGCCCATCTCGCCCGCCCCCTGCTGCAGCAGGATCTGCGCATGTCCGGCGTGGCCGGCAAATACCACCCGCCCGCGCAGGCGCGGCCACAGGCGCAGTTTTTTCAGCATTCGCACTGCGGCATCCCCGTCGGGCGCCAGTTGTGGGTCCGCCACCACCAGCTTGTGCTTGCCCAGCCCCAACAGCAGGATCAGCTGGCGCGGTGTAAGCGCCCGATCTGAACGAGCGAGCTTTGCCACCAGTGCGGTCAGTTCAGAATCTTCGTCGTCGGGATCGTCGGAGACCGTGCCCGGCGAACGGTCGGAAGCGTTGTTGGAGGAGAGTCGCCGGCTGATCCACAGAGCGAGCTGCCCGCGGGCGTAATCCTGGCGACTTGAGGGAACGATAAAACCGGCTTTTTCCAGCAACACAGGACGCGCGCTGTCCGCCGACAGGAACACATCGAAGTGCTCGCCAGCGCGAATCTGGCCATACAGCAAGCCGCTGGCACCTGCCGTTATCTGCAGACGGCAGCCGCAGCCCGCTTCAAATTCTCCCCGCAGGGCTTCCATGGCCGGCTGAAACCCCGCATCGACCGCCAGTCTGAGTACCGGTTCATTACGCTGCCCGCAGCTTCCGATGAACAGAAGCAGGGCACAGACCAGCAAACGCTTTAGCATGGACCGCTACCTCCCTAGTCCACTTGCCTGCGCCTGCCGACACAGGCCGCACTACAGATTCAGGCGCTCGAAATCCTGCGGCCGGTTGACGTTCAGGTGCCAGTCGCCTTCCGGCACCGGCAGCTGCATACAACCCAGATAGCCAAACAATGCGCGCATTGAGGCAATGGCATTGCCCATTGCCGCGGCCTCCAGGTATCGGCCACTGCGCTGATCCAACGGCAGCCAGCACGGCAAATAGAAATCGCCGAAGCACACCGCCTGCTCCACCGCCTGCCCCGCCACGCACAATCGCCGCAGCAGCGTCGGGCTCAGCAACGGCATGTCTACCGGAACCACCAGCAGGGCGTCACACTCGAGTCGCCACTGTTGCAGGTGATCCGCGATGGCGTGCAGCCCACCCAGCGGACCCGCAGCCGCAACCCGGTCCGGCACGCCACCGGGGCGCGCGCCACTTACCAGGGTGGGCAGCAGTTCCACACCCGCAGGCGGATCAAACCCATCGAACAGGGATTTGGCCTGCTCCAGAAGTGTGCGCCCATTGGTTAATTCTAGCAGTGCCTTGTCGGAGCCCATGCGACTGGAGAGACCACCCGCCAAAACCACTGGGCAGACAATTCTGGCAGCTTGCGGAGAAGTGGCGCCCCCCCAGACGGTGGACGCTGGTGAAGTGTTCATTTTACGGTCGCACCACTCTTCTGACCGGATTTATGCCATTACCTGATGTTGCTCATCGCTACGCAGGCAGGCTTTGCACGTCTTGCGGTAACGAGAGTTCGCCTTAAACTCCCTGTCGCCCGCAATACTTCCTAAGACGAAGTGTGATGAATATCCTCCGCGATGTCGATATCGAAGATCAACCCCGGGTCTAACACAGTCAGTTAGTGGGAGAGAAACCGGAGAATGAGATTCTTCGCTCCAATTTCGCCATCCAATGCCGCGAGACTTCCCGGCTGACCACGACTCAGAAACGCCATACCACCAACGCTTGTACGGCACTTTCATCGGTTTCATTTCCCAGTTTATTGCGCCAATACTGGTACTCGATGCCAATGAACAGTTGTTTGGGGCTCTGGAACAGGGCCTTCCCCAGATCCCAACGAAACTGGGGTTGTGCCAGTACCCAGTTTTTTACATCGCCGAATTCGCTAGAGCGGTTATGGATGTATTCGATGTGCCCCTCGATACTGAAATCCTGCTTGCCGATACTGAATGGAAAGGCGCCATTGAAATCGACCATATAGCTGTCACCTTCTTTGGGTGCGCCATCGCCATAGCCAATATCCTGGTAACCGGTAATATCGGTATTCAGAAACGCCTCTCCGGGTAGCGCCCAGGCGATACGAATCCCCGGCAGGAACTTTTCCACGTTGGCGTCCGCGGAGTAGTTGAACCCCACCACCAGGCCAAGGTCCTTCACCGGCCCAAAACTCAGATCACACCGCGTAATCTTCCCCAGGCTGAAGCTTGCATACCACTCGGCATATACGTCAGTGTCGTTGAAGCCATCGCGCACACCATCGTTGATAAAATCCACGAAGAAAAAATTGTCGCCATACTTCCAGCCGCTCGCATGCTGAAGGGTAAGAATGGTGGTATCCGCGGTTCCTCCCGCGAATGGATTATCCAGCCGGCCATACTGCAACTGGGCCTCTGTTGCCGACCAGTCCGCAGCCTGGGCCGGCAGTAGAAAATTCACTCCCAGGAGTAAGGTTGATAGCCTCAGAACGCCGCGGTATCTGTTCACTTCACAGCACCCAGGTAGTCTTCTTCCCGCAATTGACGGCGAATTTCTTCCACCTCTTCCCGTGTCACAGGCTCCTCGGCGTCTCCCCACGCTGTGCGCATGAAATTCACCAGGCCGGCCACTCGCGCGTCATCCAGTTCAAGGTGGAATGCGGGCATACCGGCCCGGGCGTTGATGCGATCCATACGCTGGGCGGGCAAGCCGCGCAAGATGACCGCAATCATGTTGTAGGCGCTATCTCCCCGAACCGCTGCACTGCGATCCATTGGCGGCGCGAACGACAGTGTCACCCCCCTGCCCTCGCGCCCGTGACAGCCCGCGCAGTAAGCGACAAAGTCCGCGCGCCCCTGTGTGTGTTGCTCTGCGGCAACTTGTGGGCTGCCGAGTTTTCCGGCGACGCTTTCGTTGTTCTCTGCGCTGTCATCAAGCAGATAGGTAATGATCGCGTTGATGTCACTCTCGGAAAGGCGGCTCAGGCTGTGCTTTACCACACTGAACATCTCCCCGAGCGCCGTACCACGCTCGCTGGCGCCGGTGGTAAACAGCAACCGCAACTGCTCTCTGTCCCAACCCTGGCGACGCAGTGACGCTGGCCGGATATCCACCGCATCCCAGCCCTCGAGTATGTTGCCCGAAAGTTTCTCTTCGCGTTTCATGGCAAAGGCGAAATTGCGCGGTGTATGGCACTCGCCGCAATGGCCTAGACCATTGACCAGGTAATTGCCGCGCAGCCATTGCGGACTTTTTCCTTCCGGCTGCGAGATTGGCGCTTTGTCAAAGAAAACCCAGTTCCATAATTTCAGGCCATATCTCAAATTGGCGGGGAAAAACAGGTCATTGCCCGGCGCTGCGTATTCGACCGCAGGCAGCTGCATAAAGTAGGTATACAGCGACGCGATATCCTCGTCGGGAATCAGGTAATAGGAGGTATAGGGCATGGCCGGATAAAGATTGCCGTGGGCACCCTCGCCCCGGCGCATGGCCGCGGTAAAATCCTCCAGGGTGTAATTGCCGATGCCGGTCTTCTTATCCGGCGTGATATTCGTGGAGAAAAGAGTGCCAAATGGCGTATGGAAGGGCCTCCCACCAATAAACGGGCGGCCATTGGCCGCTGTGTGGCAAGCGACACAGTCACCGGCGGCCGCCAGGTAGCGGCCCTTTTCCACTTCCGACTGAGCCGCGGCATTAGCGCCGATCGCTAGCAAAAGAATGGCGAAAACAAATTGATGCATTTATTTCGCTTCCTTCAGCAGTAACCCCGGAGTCGATTCAATCACCTCCCTGACGGCCCGGAAGTAGCGGACATAGCCAGTGCAGCGGCAGATATGCTCCCCCAGCGCTTCGTCGATAACGCCTTCGATGGTGTCTGCCGGTACCGGCTCACGCTTGAGTTGGTCGATCAGCGCAGTGGCGGCATTCACAAAGCCCGCCGTGCACCAGCCACACTGAAAGGAAAAGTTACGCAAGAATGCCTGCTGGATCGGCGACAGCGCCACGATTTCGCCAGCGCTATCGTGCTCAGCCTGCCCTTCGACGGTAGTGACCGTTTCACCATTAAATCGGCCCACATTATTGATACAGCTGCGCACTGGCTCCAGCGAGCCATCGTCACGCTCAACCACGATCGTGCAGGCCCGGCACACACCAATGCCACAGCCAAGCTTGGTGCCCGTCAGATTCAGGTGCTCGTGCAGGAAATCCAGCATCGACGTATATTCTTCCACTTCCAGCGGGCCGATTTTTTCACCGTTGACCACCATTGATACCGGTATCTTCGCCATCGGATAAGCCTCTTCACAGTACCTGTGGATTGAGCGCGCGGCGCAGTTTTTCCGGGGTAACGGGCACCTCGTTAAATCGCTTGCCCGTGGCCTGGTAAATCGCTTCCACCAGGGCGGCAACGATGGGGATCATCACGACTTCGCCAATTCCCTTGTGCGGGTCGTTTTCCGTTGCCGGCGGCAAAATGTCATGTTGCTGGTTCCACACCGGCACATGCTTTGCGAGGGATACCTGATAGCGATTCAAATTCCAGGTGCCATTGCCAGCCCCCTCCGCCAGTGGCGGCAGGTATTCGTAAAGTGCGTGGCCGATACCCATGGCCACACCGCCTTCTATCTGCCCCTCCACCAACGGGCGCACAATCGCGCGACCGCAGTCCATGTAGTTCTGCAGCCCGTGGATACTGACATCGCCAGTGCCTGAATTCACCGCCACTTCGACCAGCGCCGCCGTCGGCGCATAGTAGGTGACCATGGCGTTGTTCAGCGCGGTTTCCGGATAGCGTACCGCAGCGCGCTTCTCGACCTGGTACTCGTCGGCGATGACGTTTTCCGCACTGCCGCCTCGGCGCAAGGCGAGGCCATCGATACCCCAGGTCCATTTGCGGCCGTCCAAAATGAAATCGGCCTCGGTCCAGTCCCAGCGATTAAAGCAGTGCACCATCACCCCGGTGACGCCGCCACCGCGATGGGCTTCCGCCGCCAATTGCGGCAATGCCAGGGGTGAAAAATCCCGGTAGTGAAGCTTGCCGTCGCGCCATTGCACTTGCGCGCCGTCCACCTCGTCCGTTTTCCACAAGCGCCGGGCCGCGGGCAACAGCCCCTGCTGGAAGAGTATTTCCGCGGCCTGCGTGGTCGCGTGGCTTTGAAAGTAAGACGACATGGATGCGGCGCTTGCCATCGCGGTCACCGGCGTCCATAGCGGATTGGTGGAATTCTGGTCCTGGTACTGCTGGCTCATGGTGTAAGGGCTTTCGGTCTGGACCTGCTGCAGGGCGTGCCAGGCGTCAACCTCACCCACCGCACAGTGATCCGCCGCGCGCCCGAGTATGTTTTCCAACAGCATCGACTGCGAGGTGGCGATTCCGGTGCCCATTTCCATGAACTCAACGGCGAGCGACAACCGGCCCGCAGTATCAAACTGGACCGCGGCGCTCGGGGCCGCGGCGCCGGTACCGTAGTCTTTGGTGGCGATGGCGTAGCCGGTGCCAAACAGGTAGCCGGGGTTCTCCCGCTCAAAGGCTTGCTTGCGCGCTACCCGCTCGCGCCACATGGGATGCTCCTTGGCGCGCTCCAACAATTCCCGGTAGCGCACCCCCACTTTTGGAACGGCACCCTGGGTATTGCGCCAACCGTTCTGGAAGGCATTGCGCAGTCGCAGCTCAATGGGGTCAATTCCAAGTTCCTGCGCGGCCTGATTTACCATCATCTCCATGGCCGACATGGTTTGCAGTGTGCCGTAGCCGCGCATGGAGCCGGAATCCACGTTCATGGATTGGTTGGCAACCGCGGAAATATCGTTGCGCGGCAGATAATAGATACTCTGAATCGCACTGGCGCCCACCATGGACACGGACGCGCTGAAATTTTGCCGACCACCACCATCGACCTGCATCTCGGAAATCAGCGCCTGAAATTTTCCACTCTTTTTATCGACCGCCAGGGTATTGCGCATGTGGAAAGGGTGGCGCTTGAAGCCCGACTGGAATTGCTCAAAGCGATTATTGGCCAGCCGCACTGGCGCAGAGCCGAAAAGTCCGGCGACCAGGCCGTAGTAGGGGAAGATGGTGTGATCCTTGCCGCCAAAACCGCCGCCAACCACCGAGGAGTGCACCACGATATTCTCAATCGCTGTGGCGAATGCACTTTCGGCCAGCATATGTGCCGCAAATTCCTGGAAATCTTGTGGCGACTGGGTGGTGAGGACCAGGTGTAAGGTTTTCCGGGCATCGTCGAACCAGACATTCGCCGCCTCCGGCTCCATCGTCATCGGGTCGACGATCTGCGTGCGGTACTCGCCACGCACCAGGTGCCAGTTACCGGAGTCGGATTCGCGTTGGGTTTGGCCGCGAATCTGCTGTGCATAGTAAATGCCGCGCTCACTGACACTTCCCGACTGGTTCGCGGCTCTCGGCCACTCCGCCTTGTGATCGCGGTAACTGGGAAAGAAGAGACCGTCCTGCATTGGCGAGTAAAGGTCTTCGCCCCCCGGCCCCTGCGGACCCTCAACCCGGATAATGCGCCAGCTGGCGTAGGGATCTCTCTCTACCGGTGGCGTTTGCTCGCCATAGCGAATCACCTGCTCGTTGAACTGCAGCGCCTGTTTGGCGATGGCATATTTGTCGAAGTCATCGAACAACAGCATGGCCACCGCGTGGCCGTAGTAGTGAGGTGATGCACCCTCGGGTAGCAGCATCGCCTCGCCGTAGAACGGGGGCAGATGCAATTTTTTTTCCGCCAGCGTCTCTGCGGTTACTTTCATATAGGGCTGCGCGTCTGGCGGTAGCTGACTCCAGTCAATGCCGCTGAAACGTCGCCCCACCCGATTGCAGCGCAGCACCAACGCGTAGTGTTGTTGCTGCTTCCATCCCGGCATGTCCCGGGCGCGAAAGTCCCGGCCAAAAATTTTCTGGCCAGTCACTTTGGCTACGCCATCTGCGCGGAATGCGGGGGCCGGGCCGGTGCCCCGCCAATTCAGCTTGTCGCTCGCAATTTCAGATTGCCGAGCATTCCCTCTCTGCCACAGCGCCGGTGCCGCGAATACCGTAATGCCCGCGACGGTGCACAACTTGATGAAGTTGCGCCGGTCGCGGTTGAATCCGTCCATATTGTTCCTGGATTTGTGGCGCTGCCATGGCGCACAGTTGCAAAGACTCGTGGGTAATCGCCCGACTTAGGGCTCAATCTGCCAGTTCCTGTCGCTACTACTTATTTCGCCCCAGAACCCACAAACTAATAGCCCCTGGTCCTGTGAAGTGCCACACGAGCGGCACACATTTCCCTCGGAACAAACCAGGCTATAAATCCAGCCACCCCCCCAGCAGGCACCAAAAACATGCACCCAGGCAAAAATTCGCACCATCTGTGTGCGACGCACTGTCTCTACCGGCGGGTAAAAGTCAGTAAAGCGGTTGGCTCTACTAAATTGAATACTTGGTACAAGTTTTGATTGTTCTATTGCACTGGCAATGAAGCCCGGCAGCACAATCAGTGCTGCCGGGCTTTTTTTATGCCCAAGGAAAACCGGGAGATCATCATGGCATTTCGCACCGGACGCACCCTGCGCTCCGCCATCACCGTCGCTGTCACTGCGGCTGCCGCCAGTGCAGTCATGGTGCCCACGCCGGCACTGGCGGAAGAGAACATCGCGCAAATGCCCGGCGACATGATCCACAACAGCACCTTCGACCTGTACTTCCGGCCCCGCTACGAACACGTTGACGACGTTGCCTTCCCCCGCCACGCCACCGCCGGCACCCTGCTCAGCCGCGCCACCTGGACCAGCGCGCGCTGGGATGGCTGGGAGTTCCTGCTGGAGGGTGACAATGTCACCTACATCAGCAGCGAACATTTCAACAACACGGAAAACGGCAAGACCGACTACCCGGTAATCGCCGACCCGGACTACAGCGAGGTCAACCGCGCCCAGCTGAGCTACGCACTGCCCGAGGGGCTGTTTACCGTGGGACGCCAGCGCATCAACTACGACGACCAGCGCTTTATCGGCGGCGTGGCGTGGCGCCAGAACGAGCAGACCTACGATTCGTTTCGCGCGGAATGGAGATTTAACGAAAAGGTGTTTCTCGATTACACCTACATGTGGAATGTGAACCGCATCTTCGGCCCGGACGGCGCCGATGCCGACATACAGGGACCGGTGAACGCGCTCGACCTGCACATCAAGGTCTCCCCGAAGTACACCCTGAGCGGTTTCATCTACAGCCTGGATTTTCACGACCAGCAGCAGTTCGCCAGCGCCACCGTTGGTCTGAAGTGGGCGGCGGATTGCGAAAAATACCGCTGGCACCTGCGCGTGGCCACGCAAAGTGACATTGGCGGTAACCCGTACAATTACGAAGCGCAGTACTACAACGCGGAAATCGGCAGCAAACCGCTGCAGCAATACAAATTCACCGCCCTCGCCGGCACCGAGTGGCTGACCGGGGACGGGGTATGGGCCTTCCAGACCCCACTGGCCACCCTGCATAAATTCCAGGGTTTTGCGGACAAGTTCCTGACCACACCAGTGGATGGGGTTCGCGACTATTACGCTGGCGGCTCTGTCGTCGTCTCTGGCATCAAGATTGCAGCGACCGTGCATAAATTCTACAGCGATCGCGACAGCCTGGATTACGGCAACGAACTGGACATGGTCGCGACCTACTCCATAACAAAAAATATCGACCTGCTGGCCAAATACGCCAGGTACGCTGCGAACGATTACAGCAGTGATACCGACAAGTTCTGGCTGCAGTTTGAACTGAAGTTTTGACGAGCGATGACGACACCCATCAGTATCCTGCTGGTCGACGACCAGTCAGAACGCGCCGCCATGGTGGCCGAGCAGCTCACCGCGGCGGGCTACCGCCTGCTGGCGCGACTCACCAGCGCCGAGGGACTGCTGTTCCAGGTGGAAAAACACCGTCCGGACATTGTCCTGATCGATATCGAATCCCCCGACCGCGACATTCTCGAAAGCCTCGCGGTGATCAACCAGCACAACCCCACGCCGGTGGCGATGTTCTCCGTGCGCGGTGGTGCCGATTTCATCAGCAGCGCGGTGGAAGCCGGGGTCAGCGCCTATATGGTGGATGGCCTCTCCGCCGAACGGGTAGCCCCGGCGATCGAGATCGCCATGGCCCAGTTTCGCAGCTACCAACACCTGCGCCAGTCCCTGGCGCGCACCCAACAGCAGCTGGACGAGCGCAAGGTTATCGAGCGCGCAAAGGGGTTGTTGATGGCGCGCAAGAACATCAGTGAACAGGCCGCCCACCAGACGCTGCGCACCCTGGCCATGAACAGCAATTCCACCATGCGTGAGGTGGCGGAACAGATCGTGGTACACCTGCAGCGGCCGGTGAAATAACCCCCCGTGCACCCGCGATCATGGCGGTACAGCAGCCGCCGGCCCAAGATTATGAAGAATTCGAGAGTAAAACCGTGACCAGCCTGCAAGTCGAAAAACCCAACCTGAAGCTTCTCTACCTGCGCCTGACCGACAGCGCGCCGCTGATCATTGCGCGCGAGCTGGGCCTGTTCGAGCGCTATGGGCTCAGGGTGGAACTACAGCGGGAAACCTCCTGGGCCACCCTGCGCGACAAGCTGATCGGCGGTGCTGCCGATGCCGCCTCCATTCTCGCTCCCATGCCACTGACCCTGAAGCAGACCCTGCCCCAGTGCGACGAGCAATTGCTGAGCGGCCTGATCCTCAGTTGCAATGGCAACGCCATCACCCTGTCGCGGACACTGCACGACCGGCTCGACCTGAGCGACGGCGATACGGGTGCCGCCCTCAAGACACATATCATCAACCGCGCTGGCGGCGACAAGCCGCTGACCTTTGCCAGCGTCTACCCCTTTGCCAGCCACACCCTGCAACTGCGCCACTGGCTGTCCAGTGCCGGTATCAATCCCGATGCGGATGTGCGCATCGTGGTGCTGCCGCCGGAGCAGATGGTGGAGCACCTGCGCCGCGGCGATATCGACGGCTATTGTGTCGGCGAGCCCTGGAACACCCTGGCGGTACAGGAAGGTATCGGCGTCATTGCCGCGCCCAGCAATACCCTGATGCCCGCCATGCCGGAAAAGGTGCTGGCGGTGACACGCAGCTGGCACGAGGCCAACCCTGCCACCCATCTGGCGCTGCGCGCAGCGCTGCTGGACGCCTGTGGCTGGCTGTGCAATCGCGACCGGCGCCGGGATGCAGTGGGCATTCTCGCGCGCCCGGAATACCTCGACCTGCCGGAAGCCACCATCGCCGCATCCTTGAGCGACGAGTTGTTTGTCCACCACGGAGAGACACCGCGCAAAAACCCCGGCTGGCACCTGTTCGCACATCCGCAGACAGACCACGGTCGCCCCACGGAAAAAAAAGCGCGCGAACTGCTGGCCCTGTGCAACGATATCGCCCCTGTCGATACCAGTACCGCGGAACTGTTCTGCTCCGATCTCTACCAGCAGACCCTGGACTTTATTCGCCACTGCCAATTGCAACAGGCTCAGGAAAGCTGACGGCAATAAAGGGCGATAATCTGTCAACCTGGCCGCACGCCCGCTACCGGTGCGAAATCCGGGATCTGCTGCGCAAAATAACCCAAAACGGTGCGTACTTCTGCGCTCCGCCGACGCTCCCGCTTTCCAGGGTATGCGGCTGCGACGCCGGAGTTTCCCTAAACGCCCCAAAACGCCTCACTTTCCCGCACCAGATTTTCACTCTGCCCAGATGTGGCACAGAAATTGAATATTCCTTCCCGAGTCCGGCGAATTTCTGCGTAGCAGTAATGGCGTCGGCTCGCCGCCGGAGCACAATGGGAATGGCCACAGGCCACCTGACATAAAAATTCCGGCGAAGAAAAACCGAATATGCGGACATCGAAGTCCACCGGTACAGCCCAGGCTGTGCCTGTGGACTTTTTTTATGCCCGTAGAAAATGTGCAGAGAAATTGCCGACCTCAACCAAAAGCAGGGAAAACCATGTCCAATGATTCGCTGAATCTATTTTCCTTCGCGGGCAAAATCCGGGTTTTACACCTGACCTGGATCGCGTTTTTTATCACCTTCTTTGCTTGGTTCAACCACGCTCCCTTGCTGATGGCGATTGCCGACGGTCTGTCACTTACCTCTGAGCAGGTAAAAACCCTGCTGATCCTGAACGTGGCACTGACGATTCCGGCACGGGTGATCATCGGCATGCTGACGGACAAATACGGCCCGCGCCTGACCTATTCACTGCTGTTGGCCGTTGGCAGCATTCCCTGCTTCATCTTTGCGCTGGCAGACAACTTCATGCAGGCGGCGCTGGGTCGCTTTCTGCTGGGGTTTATCGGAGCGGGTTTCGTGGTCGGCATCCGTATGGTGTCCGAGTGGTTCCCGGCCAAACAATTGGGCACTGCCGAGGGTATCTACGGCGGCTGGGGCAATTTCGGTTCTGCCGCTGCCGCCATGACCCTGCCCACCATTGCGCTGCTGGTTGGCGGTGCCGACGGCTGGCGCTACGCCATTGGCATCACCGGCGCCATAGCGCTGGTGTACAGCGTTATCTACTACCGCTCGGTAACCGACACCCCCAAAGGCAGCACCTATTTCAAACCGAAAAAAATTGGCGGCATGGAGGTTTCCAGCCCATCGGATTTCGCGCTGTTGCTGATCATGAAGCTACCCATGTATGCGGCGCTGGCGCTGCTTGCCTGGAAACTTTCGCCAGCCGGCGTCGGCATGCTGTTACAGCCAGTCGTTATTGCCATCTACGTATCGCTCGCCGTGCTTTATGTGTTCGACGCGAAGAAGTGCTATGAAATCAACCGGGAAATTTTCATCAAACTACCGGAGCCGATTCATCGCTACCGCTTCAAACAGGTAGCGGTACTGAACATCCTGTACTTCGCCACCTTTGGATCAGAGCTGGCAGTGGTTTCCATGCTGCCGCTGTTTTTCTCTGAGACATTTACTCTCGATCCGGTAAAGGCCGGCCTGCTGGCCTCGGCCTATGCGTTTATGAACCTGATGTCGCGCCCGGCGGGCGGCCTGATCAGCGATCGCTTTGGGCGCAAGAGTACGCTGCTGATCCTGACCGCGGGACTGGCACTGGGATACCTGGCCATGAGCATGATCAATGCCGAGTGGCCGTTGTATATGGCGGTGGCCGCGGCAATGGCGTGTTCTTTCTTCGTGCAGTCCGGTGAAGGTGCGGTGTTTGCCGTAGTGCCACTGATCAAGCGCCGGCTGACCGGGCAGATTGCGGGGATGACCGGGGCTTACGGGAATGTGGGCGCAGTGTTTTACCTGACGGTGCTCAGCATGGTTTCCTACCAGACATTTTTCCTGGTGATTGCAGGGACTGCGGTGCTGGGCTTTGTCACCTTGCTGTTCCTGGAAGAACCTGAAGGCCAGATGGCGGAAGTCATGCCGGATGGTAGTGTGTCCCTGATCGACGTCGCCTGAGCAGACACGTTGAACCAACTTCGCGAACCGAGCATGGCCGAGTCCGGCAATCCGCTGCCAGAAACCGAAAAACTGGAATTCGCCACGGCCACCGAGTGCGGGCAGCGCGCCTACAACGACGATGCGGTGGCGGTATATCGGGCCAGTGGCAGCGAGCTGCGCTACCGCGGGTCACTGGCGGCGATTGCCGACGGGGTCGGTAGCGCAGAGGCTGGCGGCGCCGCGGCGCGCGCGGCGGTAAGCGGGTTTATTTCCGATTATTACAGTACCCCGGATTCCTGGTCTGTGCGGCAGGCGGCGGCGCGGGTGTTGCACGCACTCAACAGCTGGCTGTATCGCCAGAGCGGCGGTGCCGATGAGGTGCAACGGGGTTGGCTGACGACGTTTTCGGCAGTGGTGTTGAAGGGTTCAACCGCGCACCTGATTCATATCGGGGATTCGCGGATTTACCGTCTGCGCAATGGCACTCTCGAGTGCCTGACCCGTGATCACAGCCGCACCCTGGGCCCGGGCAGGACTTTCCTAAGTCGCGCGCTGGGGATGGATGCACATATTGAGGTGGATTACCGCCAGGAACCGCTGGAAGCCGGTGATCTGTTCTGCGCGACCACCGATGGTATCCACGATTTTCTACCGTCAGCGCAGTTTGCGGAGTTACTGCAAACCCATCAGCTGGACGCAGCAAAGTGGCTGATCGCGGCGGCACTGGATAACGGCAGCCGGGACAACCTGAGCCTGGCACTGTGCAGAGTCAATCAGCTGGATTTCCTTGAAGCTGACGATCTGATGTTGGCGACGAGCCAGCTACCCTTTCCGCCAGCGTTGCAGCCGGGCAATAAGATCGATGGATACCAGGTGCTGCAGGAACTGCACGCGAGCAGTCGCAGCTATCTGTATCTGGTGCGGGATCTCGACTCCGGTGCGCTGTGCGTATTGAAAGCACCGTCGGAGAACTTTGTCGACGACCCTGCCTATATCGAGCGTTTTATCGCCGAGGAATGGACCGGGAGACGCCTGGATCACCCGGCCATCGTCAAGGTTTTCCCACCAAAAAAGGAACGCAGGTTTCTCTACCACGTGATGGAATATGTGGACGGGCAGAACCTGCGCCAGTGGATGCAGTTGAATCCGGAGCCGCCGCTGGACCAGGTGCGCAACCTGGTGGCGCAACTGGTGAGCGCGCTGCGCCGACTGCAGCGGATGGAAATCGTGCATGGGGATCTGAAACCCGAGAACATCATGGTCGATTCCAGCGGGCGCCTGAAATTGATCGACCTGGGTGGTGCCAATGCGGCGGGGCTGCAGGAGCTGCTGCGCTACCAGGACAGTGCACCACCGGGCAGCAAAAATTACTGCGCACCGGAGTATTTTGTCGGCGATGGCGCGAGCCATCGCTCGGATATTTTCTCCCTCGGGGTCATCGCCTATGAAATGCTCACTGGCCAGTACCCCTATAAAGAGCGCTTCGGCAACCGCCATTACCAGCTGAAAAATTACGCCGCCATGCGTTATATCAGCGCGCGCCAGTACCGGGAAGAAATTCCGTTTTGGATTGACGGCGCCCTGCGCAGGGCCTGCTCTCCGGATCCCAAAGGCCGCTATCCGGCGCTGTCGGAATTTGTGCGTGATCTCAGTACCCCCAACACTCGCTTCTCCAGTACGGAAAAGCCACCACTCCTGGAGCGCAATCCGTTGCTGTTCTGGCAGACAGTGGCGGCACTGGCCATCCTCTCGCATCTGCTTTATTTCATTTGAATCACTTTGGGGCAAAATTTTCGATTGCGCACCAAGTTGTCGCAGCCCAAAAAAATCAGACTGGCATCAACGCTATAATCCCTGCGGTGTTGCCGCGCCCCGGACTCCACTGGAAAATTGGCATGGAGATTGAATGTCTTTAGCCACAATCCGAAACTTTTCAGCAAGGCAACGGCGCCTGACGCTCTTCGACAGAAGAGAGGCAGCCGTGTGACCTGACCCCACCCAAGCTCCCCTCCCCATCTGCCGAAGCGTTCAGGTACCCACAGCGGGTAACAACGGCAGAGATTATGGTTAAGCAAAAAATCGTCGTCATCGGCAACGGCATGGTGGGACACCACTTTCTTGAACAACTGGCGAATCGCCCGGAACGGGCAATGTTCGACGTGCTGGTGTTCTGCGCCGAACCCCGCCCCGCGTACGACCGGGTACACCTCTCTGAATATTTTGGCGGCCGTAGCGCGGACGACCTGGCTATGGGCAAAGTGGAACAGTATCGCGAGTGGGGCTATGACCTGCGCCTGAGCGATGCCGCTGTCAGCATCGACCGCGAAGCAAAAATCATCACCTCCGCCAGCGGCGCCGTGGAAGCCTACGATCACCTGGTACTGGCCACCGGTTCCTATCCGTTTGTACCGCCGATCCCCGGCCACCAGCACGAGAAGTGCTTCGTTTACCGCACATTAGCAGACCTCGATAAAATTCAGGCCGCGGCCGAGCACAGCAAGATCGGTGTGGTAGTGGGCGGCGGCCTGCTGGGCCTGGAAGCGGCCAATGCACTGAAACAGCTGGGTCTGGAAGCACACGTGGTGGAATTTGCCACAGGCCTGATGTCGGTTCAGCTGGACGAAGGCGGCTCGAAACTGCTGCGCGAAAAAATCGAGTCGCTGGGTGTCACTGTGCACACCAGCACCGCCACCGAACTGATCGAGGAAGTGGACGGCGGCCGCCTGCGCATGCAATTCAAAGGGGACAAAGAACTCGTCACCGACCTGATCGTGTTCTCCGCCGGTATCCGCCCGGAAGACAACCTGGCGCGCTCCGCCGGTATCGAACTCGGCGAGCGCGGCGGTATCGTGATCGATAACCACTGTCGCACCTCTGACAGGAATATTTTTGCCATCGGCGAGTGCGCGCTGTTCGACAACCGTATTTTCGGTCTGGTGGCACCGGGCTATTCCATGGCGCGCACCGCTGTGTCCCTACTGTGCGGTGACGCGGCCGAGTTCAATGGCGCCGACATGAGCACCAAGCTGAAACTTCTGGGTGTGGATGTTGGCTCCATCGGCGACGCCCATGGCCGCACCGAAGGCTCCGCGGCAATTACCTTCGTGGACGAGCAGACCGGTGTGTACAAGCGCATGATCACCGACCGCACGGGCAAGAAACTGCGCGGCGCGGTATTGGTGGGTGACACCGATGATTACGACACCCTGCTGCAATACCACCTGAATGATATGGATCTGCCGGATCATCCCGAGCAATTGATTCTGCCGGCACTGGACGGCGCCAAGCCAACCCTCGGCGCCGGCGCACTGCCGGACACCGCGACCATCTGTTCCTGCCACAACGTGAGCAAGGGAGATATCGTTGGCGCGGTACAGGGAGGTTGCTGTTCACTGGCCGATGTGAAAGATGCGACCAAGGCATCCACCGGTTGCGGCGGCTGTTCGGCGCTGCTGAAAAATGTGGTGGATACCGAGCTCGCGGCGCTGGGTATGGAGGTCAACAACGATCTGTGCCCGCACTTTCCCTATACCCGCCAGGAAATTTTCCACATGGTGCAGGTGGAGGAAATCAAAACCTTTGACCAGCTGTTGCACAAGCACGGCCGCGGCAAGGGCTGTGAAATCTGCAAACCCACCGCCGCCTCCATTTTTGCCTCCCTGTGGAATGAACATATCCACAATAAACCCCACGTCGGTCTGCAGGACACCAACGACACGTTTATGGCGAACATGCAGAAAAACGGCACCTACTCGGTGGTT
This sequence comes from Microbulbifer sp., assembly GCF_036563125.1. Taxonomy (GTDB): domain Bacteria; phylum Pseudomonadota; class Gammaproteobacteria; order Pseudomonadales; family Cellvibrionaceae; genus Microbulbifer. The sequence goes on along the minus strand of NZ_DATCMV010000025.1, from coordinate 1,783 downwards.
CCGCGTATTGCCGGTGGCGAGATCACTCCGGACAAGCTGATTGTGCTCGGTCAGGTGGCGAAGAAATACGACCTGTACACCAAGATTACCGGCGGCCAGCGTATCGATCTGTTCGGTGCGCGCCTGGAAGAGTTGCCGGAGATCTGGCGCGAGCTGACGGATGCAGGTTTCGAAACCGGGCACGCGTATGGCAAGTCACTGCGCACGGTGAAGTCCTGCGTAGGCAGTACCTGGTGTCGCTTCGGGGTGCAGGACAGTGTGGGCATGGCGCTCGCGGTGGAGAACCGCTACAAGGGCCTGCGTTCGCCGCACAAAATCAAGATGGCGGTTTCCGGTTGCACCCGTGAATGCGCTGAAGCCCAGAGTAAGGACATCGGTGTGATCGCCACGGAAAAAGGTTGGAACCTGTATGTGTGCGGTAACGGCGGTATGCGCCCGCGCCACGCGGATCTGTTTGCGACGGATCTGGATGACGTCACGTTGATCAAATATATCGACCGCATTCTGATGTTCTATGTGCGCACGGCGGACAAGTTGCAGCGCACGTCGGTGTGGCTTGAAAACCTGGAGGGCGGACTGGATTACCTGCGTGAGGTGGTGATCGAGGACAAGCTGGGACTCGCGGAGGAGCTTGAGCGGCAGATGGGCAATGTGGTCGGCACTTACCAGTGTGAATGGAAGACGGCGATCAATGATCCGGAAATGCTGAAGCGCTTCCGCCAATTTGTGAACACCGATGTGAAGGACGAGAAGATCGTTTTCGTGGAAGAGCGCGCGCAACGCCGGCCGGCTACCCGTGAGGAAATCGTCAAGATTTGTGAGCCGGCTTGAGGTTTTTTGGGCCGGTGGCGGTGGTGCACCGGGTGTGAGGTTTCAGGACCGCTGTGAACCCATCCATGGGCGCTGCGGCGCAAACATCCTGTTTGCGACGCTCCTGAAACCTCACACCCGGCACTCCACCTTCGCGTCGAACCTATTTACTCCGGTGTACGTCATTCTGGCGTATGCCGGAATCCAGTTCTCAGGAACTGGAAGTGAGAAAACAATTAAGAAATTCACCACCCTACTTTGTGGAGAACCAGAATGAGCGAAGTTGCCATAACCCGCGCCGAGTGGCTGCAAGTCTGCAAGCGATCAGACCTCGTAGCCAATTCCGGAGTGTGCGCTCTTGTGGGCGGTCGTCAGATTGCCCTGTTTTTTTTACCCGATCAGGAACCCCAGCTGTACGCCATCGATAACTGGGACCCGATCGCTGACGTTGGCGTGATCAGTCGCGGTCTCGTGGCGGAGATCGGCGAGGAACTGACGGTGGCGTCGCCGCTGTACAAGCAGCACTACCGCCTTACCGACGGCCAGTGCCTAGAGAAAGCCGAGTATAAGTTGGCGACCTATCCGATCGCCTTTGAAGGCGACGATGTGCTGATTCAGATCGGCCATTAAAAAAAAGTTGTAAAAGATGGCTTTAACAGAACTGTTCAGCGCTCGCAGATCCTCCACTACCTGCCCGCACTGTGGCGTGGGTTGCGGGGTAGCCGCCACCCGGGAAACAACATCTAGCGATGGCGAGGAGGTGATTCGCATCCGCGGTGATGAACAGCATCCGGCAAACAACGGCAAGCTGTGTGTGAAGGGTTCGTCGCTAGCGGATACGCTGGGTAATCACGGACGTCTGTTAACGCCACGTCTGCATGGTGAGGACTGCGACTGGGAGACTGCGCTGGATTATGCCGCGTCGAAACTGCGTGAAACCATCGACGCGCACGGACCGGATTCGGTAGCGTTT
>NZ_DATCMV010000151.1:0-27727 GCF_036563125.1 Microbulbifer sp. | reverse complement strand
GCCAGTTTGCACTTATCTCTGGCATATTAGGCTGAATTTGCTGAAATTCCCTGATGCTGGAGAAACTGGCAACCTGTGGTCGCTCAGTTTATTGCTGGCGCGGATTCGAGGTCGATTGCTGTTTGGATTGAACCGGTCAGTCAAAATCAATTCTGTGTATCTTACTACTGGAGCTCGTAAACGGATTACCACCGATTACTGATCCACAGGGTTTGATAGGGGTTTAGCGTCACCGTCGCCAGCATGTCATCGAACATGGCGTTGCTGACCAGATCCTTCCACTGGTCGGTACCGATCAGGTTGATGGCATTGAGGGACACCGTCTGGGTCTGGTCGGAGATGTTGTTGAGGCAGAAAATACTCTGGCGGCGGTCCTGGCTCTGGCGCCAGAAGGCGAAGATCTGATCTCCCAGGTGCAGGGTGAACTGGGTGGCGTTGGGGTGAAATGCGGGTTGCTCCCGACGCAGCTGGATCAGCCGGCGCAACTGGTGAAAAACCCGGTGGTGATGGCTGTCCGGGTCCGCCAGCTTCTCGTTAAGCTCCTGTTCCTGCCACTGGCGGCGATTGATCGCACGGTTGTGGCCGTGTTCCTTCATGCGCTCATAGTCGTTGGTGGTACCCACCAGGCTGTGCAGGTAAAACGCGGGAATCCCCTCCAGTGCCAGCATGATGGCATGGGCGCAGATAAAGCGCTGCAGCTGCCACTCGTCCTCGCCGGCGGTAGTGCCCTTGAGCGCATCGATCAGTGAAATATTGATCTCGTAGGGTTTGTTGCTCCCATCATCCAGCGCGCGCCAGGATATCTGCCCGCCGAAATTTTCCATGGTCTGGATCAGCGCTTGCTGCTCACTGTCATCCAGCAATCCCTCCACCGGGCGCAGGCCGATACCGTCGTGTGACGCAATGAAATTAAAATAGGTGGTGCCGTTCTGGGCCGGCGGCATCCCCATTAGCCAGTTTTTAAGGTAGCGGCAGTTGCCAGTAACCAGTGTGTTGACCAGCAGCGGCGGCAGCGAGAAGTTGTAAATACAGTGCGCCTCGTTGGCGTTGCCGAAATACGACAGGTTTTCCTGGTTGGGGATATTGGTTTCGGTAATGATCACCGCGTTGGGGTTGGCGTGTTCGATCAGGGTGCGCAGCAGGCGCACGATCTCGTGGGTTTCCGCCAGATTCAGGCAGTTGGTACCGAGCTTTTTCCAGATAAACGCCACGGCATCCAGGCGAAAAATCCGCACGCCCATATCCAGATACAGGCGGATGATGTCAACGATTTTGGCCAGCACTTTCGGGTTGGCGAAATTGAGATCGATCTGGTCGTGACCAAAGGTGCACCAGACATGTTTGGTGCCGGTGGGTGTTGTGGTGGCGCGCAGCAGAGGGGTAATTCTCGGGCGCACCACCTTGCTGAGATCCTCCGCCGGGTCCATCTCCACAAAAAAATCACTGCCCGGATCGGCGCCCTGCTGGTAGTTGATAAACCAGTCGTGCTGGGCGGAACAGTGGTTGACGACGAGGTCCGCCATCAGGTGAAAGTCGGTGCTGATGCGCAGGATGTCACTCCAGTCTCCCAGGCTCGGGTCTACCTGCTTGTAGGCGGATACCGCGAAGCCATCGTCACTGGTGTAGGGGAAGAACGGCAGTATGTGCACCGTGTTGATGAGCATCGGGAAGTGCGACTGCAGAAAATGGTGCAGGGTTTTCAGCGGCGGCTGGTTGTCGTTGAGGATACTGTTACCGTAGGTGATGACGGCGATATCCGTCTGATCCCACAGGTTTTTGTGGGCCAGCGGACTCTGGCAGTCCTCATCCAGGCGCATGAGGTGAACCAGCTCATTGGCGATGGGTTCTACCTCCAGCTGCGGATAAACGAATCTGAGATGGTCCACCACCTTCTGCTGGAGTATCTCCCTGATTGGCAGTGGTGCGCTGCTCTGGTGCATGGTTTCCCCCGGTCCGAGCCGATTTTATTCTGCGGTTGGTGAATGTGGGTGGATCAGACGTTGTATTCCTCGTAGTCCGCTTCCACGGCCTGCTTCAGTTGTTTCAGGAACTCAGGCTCGGCACTGGTAATACGGTTCCAGCTGGGAATAAACGGCGTTTCCATTGGGTTCTCCAGAAATGCCTGGCCGGCCTTGACCAGATTGCTGGCGAACAGCTCCACGGTCTGCTCTTCCTTATGAATATCAAAATTCAGGCCATTGATGATGGCGTCGTTGCGATAGGTCTCGACAAAATCCAGCGCAACGCGGAAGTAGGTGGCCTTGATACTGCGGAAAGTCTCCGACGAGAACACCGTGCCCTGGGTGGCCAGTTTGCGGAAAAAGGACTTGGCGATGTCGATGGACATCTTCGACAGGCCGCCGTGTTCGTCGTCGAAGGACACGTCCTGGTGTTTGTGGTCGTAGGCGTGGGCGATGTCCACCTGGCACAGGCGGTTGGTGGAATAGTTGCGGTGCATTTCCGACAGTACGCCGATTTCCAGCCCCCAGTCACTGGGGATGCGCAGGTCGTTGATCACATCGCGGCGAAAGGAGAACTCCCCGGCCAGGGAATAGCGGAAGCTGTCCATGTATTCGAGGTAGGCGGTGTGGCCGTAAATTTTCTTAAGGGTGCGGATCAAGGGCGTAACCAGTAAGCGGCACACGCGGCCATTGATCTTTCCGTTGGCGACACGGGAGTAGTACCCCTTGCAGAATTCGTAGTTGAAGTTGGGATTGGCCACCGGGTAGAACAGGCGCGCCAGCATCATGCGGTCGTAGGTGACGATATCGCAGTCGTGCAGTGCGATGGCCTCGCCGCGGCGGGAAGCGAGGATATAGCCGAGGCAATACCATACATTGCGACCCTTGCCGGCCTCTTTGGGAGCGAGACCATCGCGCTGCAGTTGTTCATCCAGTTCACGCAGGCGCGGGCCATCGTTCCACAGCACCCGCACATGCTGCGGCAGTACGCTGAACTGTTTGAGGGCATCGCGGTATTGGGATTCGTCGGCGCGGTCGAGGCCGATGACGATCTCCGAGAGGTAGGGAACTTCGGCAAGAATTTTCAGGATACGCGGCAGCGCTTCGCCTTCGAGTTCCGAGTAGAGCGAGGGCAGCAGCAGTGACATGGGGCGCTGTTGTGAAAATCGGATCAGGTCCGCTTCCATGTCTTCGAGGCTGCGGTTGGACAGGTTGTGCAGCGTCGTGATGTCGCCATTCTGGAAAAAGTCGGTCACGTTGTGCTTCCTATTTTGTGTTCGGTAAATGCCCGCTCTGCTCGGGGCGGGAGAAAACTTCCTGTATCGCCTCCGCCCAGCCCTGGGGGCCGGCATCGCGGCTGATGATGAGGTCGGGGTGGTGTGCCAATTGTTTTGATGGGTGGGGCGGTGGGTGTGCGGGGGAGCGAACGATAATGGCGATGTCGGCGATGCTGAGCATGTCTAGGTCGTTGGGCCCGTCGCCGCTGGCGATGAGGCGGCACTCGCGCTCGCGGTAGTGCTGGTAGATCTGTTTCAGCAACGTAGTGGCAGCGCCCTTGTCGGTCTGCCCAAGAATATGCAGAAAGCGCCCGCCCTGCAGGGTGGCGAATCCGGCGGCGTTGGCGCGGGCGATAAACGCAAGCTTCTGTTGTTCGTCGCCCTGCCATAACAGCGGTTCGGAGTAATCCCTCCGATTGGCTTTTTCCGCTTGCGCGAGAGTGAGCCCGGTGGCGGCGACAATTTCTGCCGCAGAGGCGTTGGCGAAGTTGAGGTAGGGCGCGCCGTAGCTGTCGCTGTCATGACGGAGGAAATCGAGAATACTGCGGCGGGTTGCACCGGGTTCCAGCACCCAGTAGCCCATCTCATCGCGGGCGCGCTCCGGTCTCTGGGGGAAATAGCCCTGGGGGATAAAGATCGCCGAGCCGTTTTCACAGATGAACGGATGGCGGTTGTGCAGGGAATCCCGCAACGCCAGCATTTCATCGCGGGTTTTACTGCTGTTGAGAATGACCGGGATACCGGCGGCTTCCAGCTGCTGCAGCGTGAGATCGGCGGCGCTGTGGGAATAGGTGTAGTGGTCGAGAAGTGTGCCGTCCAGGTCGGTGGCGATAAGCCATTGCGCCCGAGGCTGCATTACTTTCGTCATTCTTATCCGCGTGTTGATTCACTGTCGACGCTGTAAATGTGTGCGTCGTTATCGTTAACTAATCCAAAAATAGTGCCAGTCGCGGGAAAGTGAGCCACGGCGGTGCCTGCGCGGGCCTGATTGGCGCCGGTTTTCTGCTTTAGCGCTTCATTGTGGGGAGGGGATTGGGCGGGAGAGGAAGTGTTGCACCAGGGTGGTGCATTCGTCGGCGGGGTATTCGGTGGGGACAGATCGCGAGGGCGATGTGCCGCCGGTGGGGAACCGGCGGCACAAGGTTTACATCAGTTGGCGCGAACCCAGGTTCCGTCCGGTTGGCGACAGGCGACTGCCTGAGTACTGCGGGAATCTCCGCTGACGTCGTAACCTGCGGTATAGGAACGGCAGTAGCGATCACCGCGCTGTTCAACCGCGCCAGGGACCACGGTGTAGTTTTCACCGCCCTGCGCATTCTGCCAGCTGATGCTTTCGCCCTCCGGGGCGAACTCCAGCGCCTGGGCGATACAGGCCTGATTGCTCTGGTCCATACGGCGGCCCACTTCGCCGCCAATCAGCACACCGGCGATGGCACCGCCGATGGTCGCCGCGGTGTTGCCGCGACCACTGCCGACCTGGTGGCCGATCACGCCGCCGATGAGGCCGCCGAGCACGCTGCTCACCTTATTATTGCCACAGCTGGTGCCTGTGGGCTGAGGCGCGGGGCGCCACTCCGGGCGGTATTCCGGCTCCTGTACCTGCTGGTTGAACCACGGCGGCAGCACCACTACGCGTACTGCGTCGTGGTGATGGTGGTTATCCGCGTAGCGCGGGGCGCGGCAGGTGCGCTCCTCTTTGTAGTCACCGCGGTCGTTCCATTTGCGTTCGACCCGGCAGTTACCCTCCCAATACACCTCTTTCTGCTCGTGCTTCTTGTGCTTCTTCCAGCCGCGGCCCTCGGGTGGGTCAGCATACAGTGACATGGACAGGCTGCCACACAGCAGGGCGGCGAGGGCGGTAGAGAGTGCTTTCATTATTCGGTTCCCGTGACGGTTACTTACTTTTCAATATGGTTTCCGTTATGGCGTGAATACTATCAACCGCCGTCTGAACCGTAAGTGAATCGGTCTACGTTCTTGATCACAAAATGCGGGTGCAGGTGGCGGAATGAGGGGAAACGGAGGGGCAGGGCCGGAAAGGTGCCCCGCCGGCGCGCATAAATTGCGACCGGCGGGCACGGACAACGGGGATCAGGGCGCTACACAGCTCATGCAGCGTACGTACAGCGCGCGCGGGTCCTTGAAGGTTTTCAGTTCCGCCAGCGGCTGCAGCGCCGGCTGCAGGCTGCTGAACCAGGCGCCCAGCGGCAGGTTCTGTTCCACGCTTGCGGCGATTTTCGCGTCGACGTTTTCCGCCAGGGCGCGCATCAGTTTTTCGCTCGGGGTCAGTTCACGCTTGATTTCCAGCACGTCGTATTTGTCCAGCTTGGCAATTTGCGCGGCGTCGGCAATGGCGTCCTGCAGGTTGCCCAGTTCATCCACCAGCCCCAGTTCGTGGGCCATGCGGCCTGTCCATACCTGGCCCTGGGCGATCTTGTGAATTTCCTGCGGAGTGCTGTTGCGCGCTTCCGCCACCAGCTGCAGGAACTGCGTGTAGGTGTGCTCTACGCCCTGTTGCAGGATGTCTGCGGCGGCCTCGGGCAGTGCGCGGTCGATGCGCATGGTGCCCGCCAGCGCGGTGGTGCCGACGCCGTCGTTATACACACCCAGGTGTTCGAGGGATTCCTCGAAGGTGGGGAAGGCGCCGAACACACCGATGGAGCCAGTAATGGTGGAGGGCGATGCCCAGATGCGGTCGCCGCCGGCGGCAATCCAGTAGCCGCCGGAAGCCGCGACACTGCCCATGGAAATGATCACCGGAATGCCGGCCTCACGGGTGGCGAGCAGTTCCTGGCGGATGGCTTCGGAGGCAAAAGCCGAGCCGCCGGGGCTATCGATGCGCAGCACCAGGGCTTTGACGTTCTTTTCCCGCGCTTCGGCAATCAGCTTGCCGAGGGTATTGCTGCCGATCTCGCCCGCGGGTGCGTCACCATCGAGGATGGCACCGGCGGCACTGATCAGGCCGATCTTGTCATTGTGTTGGCGTGGGTCCGGCAGGTCCGCCAGCTTGGTGTGGCGCAGGTAATCCATGGCGTCGATGGACTTGTACTGGGTCTTGTCGGCGTCGTCCACGCCCACCAGTTCCTGCACTTCGGCGATGGCGGCACGGCGGCTGAGCAGTTTATCGACGAACTTGTTGGCCAGCGCCGCATTCGCCCAGCTGCCGCCTTCCGCGCGCAATTGATTGGGCATGTCGGCAATGTAGTTGTCGATGGACTCCGGCGGCAGGTTGCGCAGGCCGGTCACCTGCTCGGTGTATTCGCTCCACAACTGGTGTAGCCAGCGACTGTTGTTTTCCCGCGAGGCGGGGGACATGTCGTCGCGGGTGTAGGGCTCGATAAAGTCCTTGTAATCCCCCACGCGGAAAACATGGAAGTTGACCTTCAGCTTGTCGAGCGCACTTTTGTAGTAGTTGCGATAGCTGCCGAAACCGGTGAGCAGTAGTGAACCCATCGGGTTCATATACACCTGGTCGGCGTAGCTGGCGAGGAAGTACTGACCCTGGGTGAAGTTGTCGCCGATGGCGTAGACGGGTTTTTCGCTCGCTTTGAAGCGCTGGATGGCCTCGCCGACTTCTTCCAGTTTGCTGAGGCTGGCACCGCCGAGATAGTCGAGTTCCAGCACCAGTGCGGCGATGCGGGTGTCACCGGCGGCGTGGTCGATGGCATCGACCAGGTCTTTGACACGGGTTTCCTGTGGCGCAGATCGGCCGCCAAGAAACGCCGGAACGCCGCTGGGCTGGGTCAGTTCATCCACCAGGAATCCGCTCGGGGCGACCTTGAGTGCGCCGCCCTGGGGAACGGTAATGCGCTCTTCGCCACCAAAAATTGCCATGCCGATAAACAGCAGCAACAACAGGAACAGCAGGTTGGTAAACACCCGGCGCAGCCAGGTAATGGCACCACCGATGGCACCGAATAAGCGGCGGATTGGTCCGCCGCGAGGTGTTGATTCAGTCAAACCTGAAACTCCTTGTTGTCGGTCTTTTTTAATTCTGGGTATGCGCGTTCTGCAATTGCACCTGCCAGCGGCTGGCCATCATCGCGGAAACAAACAGGATAAGGCTCAGGGCAGTCAGCACGCCATGCTGCCAGCCGCGTGTAGGCATCATTACGTCGACGATCCCGGCGGTGATGTACAGCAGCAGGATAAAACACAGCCACAAATAGCTGCGCTGTTGGCGCTTCCACATACCGGGCAGAACCAGCAGCAGGGGGACAGTCTGCAGCAGCCACCATTTCAGAGAGCCACCCAGAAACAGGTTCCATACGGCAAACAGCAGCAGAAGCCCGGCGTAGCAGACCCAGTTGAGCTTTCTGGCGATTTCCAGTTTGCGCGCCACCTGCGCGGTGTCGATTACCTTGGTTTTTTTTGCCACGTTCAATCTCCCAGCTTGTGTGCGAGCGTGCCGATGCGGGCGCCGAGGGCGCGGCACAGGCTGGTTTCGTCGTTGCTCAGGTCGCCGTTGTTGCCGCTGGCCCAATGGGAGGCGCCGTAGGGTGTGCCACCGGTGGTGGTGTGCATGAGTGCGGCTTCGGAATAGGGGATGCCGGCGATAAGCATGCCGTGGTGCAGCAGTGGCAGCATCATGGAAATGAGCGTGCTCTCCTGGCCGCCGTGCAGGCTGCCGGTGGACGTGAACACGGCCGCGGGTTTGCCGGTAAGGCTGCCGTCGAGCCACATATCGCTGGTCTGGTCGAGGAAATAACGCAGCGGCGCGGCCATATTGCCGAATCGGGTGGGGCTGCCGAGCAGCAGGCCGGCACAGTGGCGCAAGTCGTCGGTAGTGCAATAAGGCGCACCGCTGTCGGGCACCGGTGGCAGGCTGGCTTCGGTGTCCGGGGATACCGGCGGCACGGTGCGCAGGCGGGCGCTGATGCCGGCTTCCTCCACGCCGCGGGCCAGCTCCGCGGCCATTTTGGCGGTGGCGCCGCTGCGGCTGTAATACAGGATGAGTACGTAGGGCTCAGACATTAGAGGAGCTCCAGCACATTTTCCGGCGGGCGGCCGAGCACGGCGGTCTCGTCCCTGACCACGATCGGGCGTTCGATCAGTTTCGGGTGCGCCACCATGGCGGCGATCAGTGCATCGTCTTCCAGGCTGGCGTCGCCGAGGTTCAGCTCCTTGTAGGCGTCTTCACCCTTGCGCAGCAGGTCGCGGGCGCCGATGCCGAGTTTTTCCAGCAGGGATTTCAGGGTGGCGGCGTCCGGCGGGGTTTCCAGGTAGAGCACCACTTCCGGTTCAATCTGGTTTTCCTGCAGCAGCTGCAAGGTCTGGCGGGATTTTGAACAGCGGGGGTTATGGTAGATCGTCCACATCGAAGGGGTATCCTGTTAAGGTTTGGCGTATTCTAACAGCCTACTGTTGGTCGTCTACGCTGAGGTATGGCGTACTTTCTGCACAAACTGACCGGTTTTCCCCGCAGGATTCATCGGAAATTCCTGGGGTGGCCGCTATATAACAAGCTGAGAAGACCCATGACTGAAATGGTGCATCGCTGGCGTCGCTTCTTTACCTCATTGTGGACGGTATTCAACGAAAAAAACTGCCGGCAGAACGCCGCCGCGCTCACTTATATGACGCTGTTTGCGATAGTGCCGCTGGTGACGGTGAGCTACGCCATGCTGTCGCTATTCCCGGATTTCGCCGGGCTAGAGAACAAAATCCAGCAACAGATCTTCTCCCACTTCGTGCCGGAGAGCGGTCGCGAGGTGCAGGAGTACATCAACAACTTTTCCGTGCAGGCCCAGCGATTGACCGGTGCGGGTATCGCCATGCTGCTGCTCACCGCGGGTTTCCTGCTGAAAAACATCGAGACCACCTTCAACGCCATCTGGGATATTCCCAAGGGGCGCAAGGGGGTCTCCAGTTTCCTGCTGTACTGGGCCATTTTGAGCCTGGGCCCGATCCTGCTGGGCGCGGGTATGGCGGCCACGACCTACCTGTTTTCGCTGAAAGTCCTTGCCCAGAACGACAGCCTCGGCCTGTTGCCGAGCGTGTTACGGGTACTCCCTTTCGTTTTTACCGCCATCGCCTTCACCCTGCTGTTTGTGGCGGTGCCCAATTGCCGGGTGCCACTGCGCCACGGGCTCGCCGGTGGTGTGATTACCGCCATTGCGTTTGAGGCGGCCAAGTACCTGTTCGGGTTGATCGTATCGCGCAGCTCGGTGCAGGCGATTTACGGCGCCTTTGCATTTGTGCCGATGTTTCTCATCTGGATCTACACCATGTGGATGATCGTGCTGGCAGGGTGTGTGCTGGTGCGGACCCTGTCCGCGTACCACGCCGCCGCGCAGGGGCGCAATTATTCCGATCTGGTGGCAACGCTGGTGCTGATGTCGAAATTTTTCAGCAATTACCAGAAGGGCCTGCCGGTGAGTGAGCAGGATATTTCCCGCGCGGGTATCCGCCCGGCCCAGTGGCGGCGTATCCGCGAAATCCTGCAATCCAACAAGGTGATCGCACAGACCGACCGCAACGAGCATGTGCTGGTGCGGGATCTGGATTCCGTTACCCTGGAGCAGTTGCTCGACTGGCTGCACCCGGCGCCGCTGCCGGAGAGCGGCCACCGTGAACTGCAGGTGCGCCCCTGGTATCGCGACGTGGATGCGCGCTTCCGCGAAGCGCGTGACTTCTCGCACGCGCACCTCTCCCAGAGTCTCGGGGATCTGTTTCGTGAGTCCATGGCGAAAGAACTATTGGAGAAGTCGGTGGAGCCGATAGCGGAAACCAAGGAGTTGCCCGCGCCGGAAAATAACAGCAACGATAACAAGCCTGCCAGCAAAGGAAGCAGCCGCAATGCCCGCGCCAAATCTTCGAGCCGCACCACCAGCTCTTAATCGTTTTGCCCCGTTCATGCTGCTATTGCTCGCCGTGCTGGTGGTCGGCGGGTGTGAAAGCCGCAGCGGTGGCTTGCAGTCTATCGACGGCAAACCGCTGCACACCGAGGGCAAAATTCTACTGGTGAATTACTGGGCCGAATGGTGTGCGCCATGTCGGGAGGAAATCCCCGAGCTGAATGCCTTTTATCGCGCGCACGGCGACAAAGTCATGGTGCTCGGGATTAATTTCGATCAGCTGCCGGCGGAAAAGGTGCAGCAGCAGGCCGAGAAATTTGCCATCGAATTTCCTCTGCTGGCCACCGTCCCGGAAGGCCGCTGGGGCCAGCCCATGCCGCAGGTACTGCCATCCACATTTATCATCGACGCCAGCGGTGAGTGGCGGCGTACCCTGGTAGGCCCGCAGACGGCGGAATCACTTGCCGAGGCCGTGGCGCAAGTACAGAAATAAAAATTGGCGGTGCCAGTGCGGTTGCTGAGCGGCCGCACAAGTTTTGCAGGCTTGATTCTAGGTCTATAACGAAAGTGTCTTTAAATGAAAAAGGCGCCGGCTGTTAGGATGCTGGGGGATTTGTTCTCGGCAAGCTCTGAAAATCTGGACTCAAACCCAATGCAATTGAGTGCACTGTTTCTCCTCGCATTTTATTTTTTCCTGATGTGGCCACTGGCGCGCTGGCATCGCAGCCGCAATTCCCTGGCACCGGCGGTGTTCGCCGGCCTGCTGTTGGGGGTGCTGTTCGGCGGCTTTATGCATCTGGCGGAAGGTTGGGGCGTAAAACTGCCTTTCGTGCTGGAATGGATCAGCCTGGTGGGCGAGGGCTATGTCAATCTGCTGCACCTGCTGGTGATGCCGCTGGTGCTGGTGTGCATTCTCTCCGCGGTGGTCAAGGTCAGCCATACCAGTGATCTGGGCAAGATCAGCGTGTCGGTGCTGGCGGTTCTGCTGGGTACCACGGCCATTGCCGCACTGGTCGGTGTGGTGATCGCCCATCTGTTCGGCTTGTCTGCCGAGGGGCTGGTGGAAGGCGCGCGCGAGGCGGCGCGGGTAGAGGTGCTGAACGAGCGCATCGGCCGCGTGAGCGACCTCAGTATTCCGGAAATTCTCACTTCGTTTATCCCGCGCAATATCTTTGCTGACCTCGCCGGTCAGCGCGACACCTCGGTGATTGCGGTGGTGATCTTTGCGGTGCTGCTGGGACTGGCGGCGCTGGCGGTGCGTCGGGAAAATCCCGAGCAGGGTGCGGCCATCGAACAGTTTGTGGCTGTGGCCCAGGCCTGGATCATGAAGCTGGTACGGCTGATCATGGCATTCACGCCCTACGGGGTGATGGCGCTGGTGACGGCGCTGGTGGCCAAATCCAGCTGGACGGATATTTTCAACCTGTTCGGTTTTGTGGTCGCGTCGTTTATTGCCATCGGCCTGATGTTTCTAGTGCACGCACTGCTGTTGCTGGTGAACGGCATCAGCCCGTTGCACTATTTCGCCAAGGTGTGGCCGGTGCTGGTGTTTGCTTTCAGCTCCCGCTCCAGTGCGGCGACCATTCCGCTGAATGTGGAAACCCAGATCGACGAGCTGAAAATCTCCCCGGCCATCGCCAACTTTTCCGCGTCCTTTGGCGCGACCATCGGCCAGAACGGCTGCGCCGGTATCTACCCGGCAATGCTCGCCGTCATGGTGGCCGTACCCATGGGGATCAATGTGCTGGACCCGGTGTGGCTCGCGTCCCTGCTGGCAGTGATTGTGATCAGCTCCTTCGGTATCGCCGGGGTCGGCGGCGGTGCCACCTTTTCCGCTCTGGTGGTGCTGCCCACCATGGGGCTGCCGGTACAGATTGCGGCGCTGCTGATTTCGGTGGAGCCGCTGATCGACATGGCGCGCACCGCGCTGAACGTGAACGGCGCGATGACCGCTGGAACCCTGACCCAGCGCTGGCTGGGCGGTGAGACCGGTGGCGGCAATGAGGCCGCGCCGGCCTGAGCCTTAGGCATTCCGGCGCGCCCGGCCAAAAGTTCCCCCCAGTTCAGGAAAGATTCAGGCAACCCACCCTAAAGTGCTCCCATAGGTTGTAAAAACCAGAGAAAGACGCCCAATCCGGGTCTCAGGGAGCACGTAACATGATCAAGATTCACACTCTTCGCAAACAGCTGGGGCTGATCGGCCTCTCCGCCTGCCTGCTGGGTGTCAGTACCCAGGTCGCCGCGGGCGATAGCGGTTACTACCCGAACGATGGCTATGATTACGCCCCCGTCACATCCGTGACCCCTATTTACAACGATATCCAGGTGGTGGAGCCCCGCACCCAGTGCTGGGACCAGACCGTTGCCTATCAACAACCGTCCCCGGCGGGCACCATCATTGGTGGCCTGATCGGCGCAGCCGTCGGCCGCGATGCCGCCCGCGGCTACCGTCACGGCTGGGGCCGCCGCAGCCACTATCACTCCGGTAACAAGGGCGCGGGGATGGTGGCCGGTGCAGCGGTCGGTGCCATGATCGGCAATGCCGTCAGCCGCGGCAGCGCGCCGGTGCAGTACGGCACCGAACAGCGCTGCCAGGTGGTGGACCAGGTCAGCACCCGTCGGGAGCTGGTTGGTTACGACGTGAACTATCAGTACAACGGCCAGATATATCTGATTCGCACCAACCAGCATCCTGGGGATAGAATCCGGGTTCGCGTAGATGTGACGCCGGTCCTGTGATGGTAATGATGGAAATCACAGAAAGTCACCGGTATCGACGGGTCACTGCTTTCGGAATAACAGGAGCTGCATTGTGATAATTCCCGCTACCCCCAGGGCCGCAAAGGTAAAGGCGGCGATGCTACTGGTGACCGGCCTGCTGGCGGCACTGCTGGCCGCGCCGTTATACGCTGGGCCAGCAGTCGGTGGTGTGCAGGTAGGAGGACACCATGTAGAGCGGAATCCGCTGCCGCGGATCCAGCTTGAGCGCCGCGCCGGCAAGGTCGAGCCACTGGCTGCCGTCCGAGTGCAGAACAAGGGGATTTCCCGCGATCAGGCGGCGTCCCTGGTAAAGCGCCGCTACGGTGGCAAGATCCTGGCAATCAGCGAAGTGCAGCGCAACGGCCGCACCATGTACCGGGTCAAGGGACTTTCCGACAAAAGCCAGGTCTATGTGGTGTACGTGGATAAAGAGACCGGGCAGATCTCCGGCTGACGCTGGTTGAATTGGCGCTCCACACAAAAGCAATAGAGGAATTTTTATGCGCGCACTGCTGGTGGAAGACGAATTCGCCCTGCGGGAACAGCTGGCGATATCCCTGCGCAAGGCCGGTTACACCGTGGACGAAGCCCCGGACGGCGAAGAGGCGCTGTACCTCGGGCGCGAATACCCCTACGACGTGGCGGTAATGGACCTCGGCCTGCCGAAAGTTGACGGTATTGCCGTGATCGAAACCCTGCGCAAGGAAGGGCGTCATTTTCCGATCCTGATTCTCACCGCTCGCGGCCACTGGCAGGAGCGCGTGCGCGGCCTGGAGGCGGGCGGCGACGACTATCTCACCAAGCCGTTCCACACCGAGGAACTGCTGGCGCGGTTGAATGCGCTGGTGCGCCGCTCCGCGGGGTTTTCCTCTCCCACCATCAATGCCGGTCCCATCGAGCTGGACACCAGTGCCCAGCGGGTTAAGGTCTCCGGCAGCGAGTTGGAACTCACTTCTTTCGAGTACAAGGTGCTCGAGTACCTGATGCTGCACCCGGATGAAGTGGTGTCGAAAACCACCCTTACCGAACATATCTACGAGCAGGACTGCGACCGCGACAGCAACGTGATCGAGGTGTTTATCGGCCGCCTGCGCAAGAAGCTGGACGCCGCCGGCGGGGTGAAACCCATCGAGACCCTTCGCGGGCGCGGCTATCGTTTTTCTGCGGTGAGCTGAATCATTGCTTACTCGCTGGCTGCATTCCCTGTCGGGCCGTCTCTCGCTGATGGCCACCCTGGTACTGCTGGTGTTTCTGGTGGTGCTCTCGGGTGTGCTCGAGCGGGCCTACCGCACCTCCCTGGATGAAGCCAAGGCGCGCGAGCTGCAGGCGTATATCTATACCATGCTGGTGGTGGCGGAGCCGGATGGCGACAGTCTGTACCTGCCATTCGATCTTCGCGAGCAGCGCTTCAACCAGCCGGATTCCGGCCTGATCGGCGCGGTGATGGACTCCCGTGGCCGGGTGATCTGGCGCTCCCAATCCGCCCTCAGTCTGCCCAATTTTTCCACCATGCCGCTGCCGCTGCCCCTGCGCCAGGGGCAACAGGCATTTGCGGAGATCCGCTTGCCGGGACTCGATAACCAATACAACAGTTTTCGCCAGGGCATCGCCTGGGCACTAGAGGACAGGGAGCTGCTATTCACCTTTGTCATTCTGGAAGATGCGGCGCCGCTGCACGCCCAAGTCAAACAGTTCAGTGATACCTTGTGGCGCTGGCTGGGTATCGGTGCGCTGGCGCTGATCGCGGTGCAATTGCTGGTGCTGCGCTGGGGATTGGCGCCGCTACGCGGTGTGACTCGCGCACTGAAAGAAATGCAGCAGGGCGGCAGTGACACCTTGCGGGGCAATTTCCCGCGGGAGCTGGTACCGCTCACCGACAACCTCAACCTGCTGATCGAGAACGAGCGCCGCCAGCGGGAGAAAACCCGCCACACCCTCGGCGATCTCGCCCACAGCCTGAAAACCCCGCTGGCGGTGTTGAAAGGCATGGACCTGGCTTCCGATCCTCAGTCCGCACAGATGGCACTGGCGGAGCAGGTGCAGCGCATGGACGCCATCATCAGTTACCAGTTGAAGCGCGCGGTGGCCGGTTCCCCCAAATCCATCCTGCGTGGTGTGGCGGTGCAGCCTATTGCCGAGAAACTTCTCACCGCACTGGACAAGGTCTATCGCGACAAGCACGTGGACGCGGAGCTACTGTGCGACGACTCGGTGCTGTTCTACGGCGACGAGGGCGACCTGATGGAAATGCTCGGCAACCTGCTGGACAACGGTTACAAATACGGCGGCGGCAAGCTGCTGGCAAAAATTGCCAACACCGCCGATCAGCGCGGGCTGGAAATGATCATCGCCGACAACGGTCCCGGACTCACCGAGGAGCAGTGGCGACAGGTGGTCCAGCGCGGCGTGCGCGCGGATCAGCAACAGCAGGGGCAGGGCATCGGGCTTGCGGTGGTGGTGGATATTGTGGAGAGTTACCACGGCAGGATTGCCATAGTGCCCCCGCCTGAACGGGATGATGCAGATCTTGGAGGTCTCACCCTGCGGGTTGCGCTGTAGCGACATAAAAACGCAAAAATAAAATAGGGATGTTTTATGTTTTTTCGACCATTCAGGAAGCTTTTCACAAGCGCATTGCCTGCGCTCGCGATTACTGCATCCGCGCTAGCCGCGGAAACGGCCCCAACGCCAACCTCTCCCTGGCCCGGCGGCGCGGAAGTGGCGGTGGTACTCACTTACGATGACGCTCTGGATTCCCACCTCGACATTGCCATTCCACAGCTGAACGAACTCAAGTTGCCCGGCACCTTTTATCTGAGTGGTGCGCGTCCCTCCATCCGTATGCGCCTGCACGAATGGCGCCGTGCCGCCCAGCACGGGCATGAGCTGGGCAACCACATGCTCTACCACCCCTGCCGCAAATCCCTGTCCAATCGCAGCTGGGTCAAGCCCTGGCAGGACCTGGATGAGTACACCCTGGAGCAGTTTGTGGACGAAGTACAGGCCACCAACAACATGCTCAAGGCGATCGATGGCCGCGAACAACACACCTTCGCCTATCCGTGCGGCGATATGACCGCGGGCGGCGAGGACGTGATTCCGGAACTGAAAAAACTGGTGCCCGCGGCTCGGCTGTTTTCCACTGACGGCCAGCACCAGGTAAGTGATGACGACTTTTACCGTGTGGCGTCCTTCGACGGTGCAGAGAAAACCGCAGAAGAACTGATCGCCGTTGTGGAAGCGGCGCGGGAAAACCGCAGCCTGGTGGGATTTATGTTCCACGGCGTGGGTGGTGATTACATCACCGTATCTTCCGAGGCCCACCAGGCGCTGCTGGATCATCTGGCGGCACACCCGGACCGCTACTGGGTGGCGACGATGCAGGAAGCGGTGGCGCACCTTAAGCGCGAGCAAGCGCGCCAGCAGCTGTAGTTTCTGGTCCTGTTTCGCCAGTGCATGTTGGCCGCGACCTTCGTTAGATCGCAGCTGACGGTCGCCGCACCGCTGCAGGCGGGAATTGGCGCTGGTGGCGCGGTACAATACGCGCTTTCCCTGACCGCTTGCCCGCGGTCCCTTTCCTTGTGATCTATGGAGTGCCCTGTGAAATTCCGATCCAATATTGCGCGGATTGCGGCTCCGCTGTTGCTCTGCCCGCTGGCCGCGGTGGCGAATGTCTCGCCGGTGGCACAGAACACCGCGGACTATGCGGTGGACCGCTACGAGACGGCGATGACCGACACCCTCGCAGAGCTGGTGCGTTTCAAGACCGTGGCGCGGGAAGACCTGCCACTGGAAAAGAACCCCGAGTTCACCGGTTTCAAGCGCGCTCTGTGCGGCAAGGCCGAGGTGCTGGGGCTGGAGTGCCATGATCACGGCTATGTGGTGATCGTTGCGCTGGGCCAGGGTGAGGAGAAGATCGGGATTGTCACCCACGGCGATGTGCAGCCGGCCAATCCAGACAAGTGGCAGAAAAGCCCGTTTGAACTGGACCGCACCAGCGAGCCGGGCAAGCTGATCGCCCGCGGCAGCGAGGACGACAAGGGGCCGATTGCCACCGCCCTCTACGCGATGAAGGCCATCAAGGACAAGGGCGTGCCGATGCAGCGGCGCGTGGAGCTGATCGTCTACCTGGGCGAGGAGTCCGACTGGGGTCCGTTGGAGGCTTTCCTGAAAGACTATGATATGCCCGCCTACAACATCACCATCGATGCCGATTACCCGGTGGTGACCGCGGAAAAAGGCTGGAGTGAAGTACGCACCACCTTTGCCGAGGCAGCGGTGGCCGACAGGAACAAGCCTTACCTGAGCGATTTCCACGGCGGCTACTTTCGCAGCCAGGTGCCCGACGAGGCGCACGCCAGCATCGTCAACCCGACTGCCGCACTGGAGCAGGCGATCCGCGCACGCGCTGCAGCGCACCCGCAGGTGAAATTCGAGTTCGCGCAAAAGGATGGCGTGCTGGAAATCACCGCCCGCGGCGTGGCCACCCACAGTTCCGAGCCGCAGCACGGTATCAACGCGATTGCCTTCCTGGCAGACGCACTGGGTAACTACGCTTGGCCCGCCAATGCCGCCGGCTCCATGGTGCGCTATATCAACGACCTGATCGGCACCGGTATCGTCGCCGAGCAGTTCGGTGAAATTGCCTACAGCGATGACTTTATGGGGCCGATGACCGGCGCCCTGACCATGGTAAAGGCCGATGACAAGGGGCTAACCAGCCACCTCAACCTGCGCCGCCCCACCGGCAAAACTGCCGAGCTGCTGGACACTCAGATCCACAGCGCCATTGACGACTGGCAGAAGAAGACCGGTATCCAGATGGCCGATGTGGGCGTGCATCTGGGCGAGCCCTACCGCGCGGACAATGCCCCGCAGGTGGAGCCGTTGCTGCAGGTGTTCCGTCACTTCACCGGTATGAAAGACGCTGGTCCGGTGGCCATCGGTGGTTCCACCAATGCCAAGCTGCTGCCCAACGCGGTGAGCTTCGGTCCGTCCATGCCGGAGAAGGCCTACACCGGCCATTCAGAACACGAATTTATCACCGTGGACCAGCTGCGTCTGAACCTGAAAATGTACACGGCGATGATGATCGAGATCTCGAACCTGTAGATCATCAGCCAGGGTATTTTCCATAAGAAAAAGGGACTGAAATCTCAGTCCCTTTTTTAATGGCTGTTATCCGGCGACGTCGGGTCAGAACCAGTCCCGCTGCATATCAAACGGCACGCGGTTACCCGCTTCCAGCAGCGCCAGCTGTGGGCCGATTTCCGGCAATTCCCACTGGATATAGAAACGCGCGGCGTGCAGTTTGCCGCGGTAGAAATTCTCCTCTTCCTCAACGAGCGCATTCTCTGTATTGAGCTTCTGCGATGCGACCAGGGCCTGGCGCAGCCAGATCCAGCTCACCACCACGCGGCCGAAGGCGTCGAGATACAGTGAAGCGTTGGCGAGGCCAAGATCGGCGTCCGCCGCCATTTGACCGAGCAGATTTTCGGTGGTGCTGTTGAGGCGGCTGAGGCTGTCGCCCAGACACTGTGCCAGCGCTTGCAGCTTTGTGTCCCCGCCGCAGGCGGCGATGGTTTTGCCGATTTCCCCGGCGAGGATCTGGTAACCCGCGAGCCCTTTCGCCGGCACCTTGCGCCCCAGCAGGTCCATGGCCTGAATGCCCTCGGTGCCCTCGTGGATCGGGTTCAGGCGATTGTCGCGGTACAGCTGCTCCAGGGGGTACTCGCGGATATAGCCGGAACCGCCGAGCACCTGGATCGCCAGATCGTTGGCCTTGAGGCAGTACTTGGATGGCCAGGATTTGACGATGGGGGTGAGCAGATCCAGCAGCTCTGCGGCCTGTTGCCGCTCGCTTTCGGTTTCCCCACTGTGGGCATCCTCGAACAGGGACGAGGCGTACAGGCAGAGTGCGAGACCGCCTTCCACATAGCTTTTCTGCATCAGCAACATGCGCCGCACATCCGCGTGCTGGATGATGGGGACCTGCTTTGACTGCGGATCGCGGTTGGAGGGCAGACGGCCCTGGGGGCGTTCTTTCGCATACTGCAGCGCGTGCTGGTAACCGCGGTAGCCCAGTACCGCGGCGCCTGTACCGACGCCAATGCGGGCCTCGTTCATCAGCTGGAACATGTAGCTCAGGCCCTTGTGGGGTTCGCCGATCAGGTAGCCGGTCGCACCGCCGTTTTCACCAAAACTCATGACCGTAGACGTGGCATTGCGGTAGCCCATCTTGTGCAGCAGCCCTGCGAGTTGCACGTCGTTACGGCTGGGCTCGCCGCCGTCGCCAGCGGGGATAAATTTCGGCACCAGGAACAGGGAAATACCTTTGACACCGGCTGGCGCATCCTTGATGCGCGCCAGCACCATGTGCACGATATTTTCCGTGAGGGACTGGTCGCCGCCGGAGATAAACATTTTCTGTCCGCGCAGACGGTAGCTGCCATCTTCCGCTGGCGTCGCGGTGGTGCGGATATCCGCAAGTGCCGAGCCCTGGTCCGGTTCGGTCAAGGCCATGGTGCCGGCGTAGCGGCCGTCCATCATCGGCGGCAGATAGATTTCTTTCAGTTCGTCGCTGGCGAAACTGTGCACCAGGTTGGCTGCGCCCAGGGTGAGAAACGGATAGGCCGCGGTGCCCACGTTGGCAGCATTGATATAGGCCATGGCGCTGCGCAGGATCACTTCCGGCAGCTGCATGCCGCCTTCTTCGAAATCATAGTGGGCGGCGAGAAAGCCGGCCTCGGCAAAAGCGTTCCAGGCCTTGTGGGTTTCGTCGATCAGGGTGACTTTTTCGCCGTCGAAGGAGGGCTCGCAGGCGTCGCCCTTGGCGTAGTGATTGGCGAAGTATTTTCCTGCGATGGTTTTTGCGGTATCCAGAGTCGCGTTGAACACTTCCCGGGAGTGTTCGCGGTAGCGGGGGCGCTGCAGCAGGGCCTCGGTGTCGAGAAATTCGTACAGCAGGAACTCGATATCCCGATCTACCAGATACTGCTCGCTCATAACCACTCCGTCTCTGTTTTATAGCAAGCGGGTCAGGGTAGGGAGTGGAGGTAGTGCCGGCAATGACTTATCAGGTAATGGCCACTGATGAATTTGAAGGGCAGCGACCACTGCCGGTAACGGACTGCCGCTTTTCAGGTGCTCTCGCCGCCCTTGATGCCGTCTATGTCCTGTGCCGGCGGGGTGGGGCGAGGGGCTGCGTTGCCTTTTCTGCCGGCACCCGTGCGGCCGGGGATGACGTTGGCCCACAGGCGTGATGACAGCTGTTGCTGGCTCTCGCTGCGGCCATCGGCAATCCACTGCACGATGGTATTCGCCACATCCGGCCAGTCGATATGTACCCCGCGGGGCTGCTCCTGTAGCCAGCGGCCGATGGTGAGGGCGTCCATGTTTTCCACTACCCTGGCCAGTTGCAGCTGCGTGAGGGCCATGGCATTGGCCTCCTGTTCGAACTGGCCTTTGAGCGGACGCGACAGGATGGGTTTGCCCTGAGTGAGGGTTTCCGCGATCAATTCAAAACCGCTGTTGCAGATCACCGCGCGCGCACTGGCCACATCCGCGCGGAAGCCTTCCACCGAGGGCGCCTTAAGCACGATGTTGTCCGCCGCTGGCAGTTCTGTGGGTAATCCGTACACGATAAAGGCGTGAGGTAGTTGCGCCAGCTGGTGTAGCAGAGGCTCCGCGTGTTCAAACGGCAGGTAAACCAGCACGTGATCCTGTTGCGCGGTATCGGCGTTTGCGTGCGCTTGCGCGATCGGTGGCAATATCGGGTGGCCGAAGTGGTGCCAGTGCATCCCGAGGCTCACCTGCACCGGCGCAAACATTTTCATGATTGCACGCGCGCTCCAGCCAAATCGCGGAGCGGGGATGGCGAAGTTGAACGCGTACTGGTGACCGAGCCCCAGGCTCGGGCAGTTGCGCTTCTTCGCGGCCCAGGCGGTGACCGGTTCGAAATCGCTGATCACCAGGTCGAAATCCAGCACCGGCAGTTCGCGGATGTCTTGCAACAAACGGCTGATGTTCAGCTGCTTTGCGGTGGCGATCTGGTCGATCTTTCCCTCTTTGTGCACAAAGGTCAGGCCCTCGCGCCACCAGTAATCGCCGAAAGCCTCCATGGCAAACAGCTTTTCCGGTGGACGGCCGCTGAACAGCCACTGGACTTCCAGCCCCGGAAACTGCCGGAAGGCCTCGGCCATAGCGCGCGCGCGGGAGATATGGCCGTTGCCGGTGCCCTGAACGCCGTAGAGTATTTTCAAGGTGCTTCTCCGTAGAGCCGAGGAAAGATAATTATTGGAATGACCGCTTACAGCAGTGCGCCGCTGAGCGCAAAGCCCACACAGGTGCCGAGCAGCGCGCCGGCGCACACGTCGGTGGGGAAGTGCACGCCGAGTCCCACACGGGAGGTACCCACGCCCGCAGCCCAGAAGTAACCCAGTGCCCACAGCGGATTCAGGCATTGGCTCAGCATAGTCACGAACAGGAAGGCGCCGGAGGTGTGGCCGGAAGGCAGGCTGAAGCGGTCGTTGGCAACGATGATTGAGCGCAGTCCCGGGATGGCTTCCGGCGGGCGGTTGCGCTTGGTGGTGTTCTTGATGGTCCAGTAGAGCGAGCGCTCAACCGCGAAGGCCGCGCCGCAGGTGTAGAGAAACTCGAGCGCTGCCACCGTGTCGATGATCGCCACCAGCAGTGGCGATAGCAGGTACAGCCAGCCGTCGGCGGAGCGGGACAGCAGCAGGTAGTTCCTGCGCGATGCCGGTCGCGTCGCCCGCTCTGCCATGCGCAGAACCAGGGAGACATCGACCGTTTTCAGTGTGATAGGTAGGCTTCGCATGCAGTAAAAGTACGAAGCCAATGTTGCGCGGACTTGAACGAATTGTGTCAGGTCCGTGAAATCTGCCGGAACGACAATCCCGCTATCAGTCTATTCCGATCTTGATGGCGCCTGAGCCGGGAAGCTTTTCCACCAGCTCGGCCCCGCAGAGTTTCGAAGGCGTGAAGTAACCGCCCGGGCCCTGGTAGGCGAGCAGGAACTCCAGCACCGCCAGTGAGCCGTACACCGTGACGTCATAGCCGTTGGCAGTGACCACACGGCCCACCCGGCGCTCACCGCGGCGGTCGTTGCGCACCTCTCCCCACACCCAGGTTTTCTGCTCGGCGCGCTGGTTTTCGGTGGGCCCGCGCACACTCTTGTCCACCTTGCCCTTCAGCCACTTCTGCATCCACTGCATGCGCAGCAGCCAGCGGAACTTGTTCAGCCCCTGCATCTTCTTTGCCCGCCGCGGGCTCATGGGGATGTACACCTCGATGTTCGGAATCTCGGTGGAGTAATA
Source organism: Microbulbifer sp. (assembly GCF_036563125.1). Lineage (GTDB taxonomy): Bacteria > Pseudomonadota > Gammaproteobacteria > Pseudomonadales > Cellvibrionaceae > Microbulbifer. The sequence goes on along the minus strand of NZ_DATCMV010000151.1, from coordinate 5,597 downwards.
GGCGGTGGCCACATCACCCCAGGGGATGGCGACGGCAAACTTTTCGCCGCGGCCGAAGTTGATCTGGCGCGTCAGTGCGCCGTGGGGGATCACCTCGATCTTGCCGTTGCGGCGCACCGCGCCGCCCACACCCAGGCTCTCGATGGAGGTCTTGGCGGTGCCCGGGCTGAGACCGGAGTCAGAGTCGAACCCCAGGGTCAGGTGGGTGGCGCTGGTCATGGCCTTGTGCAGCGCCATGGCCAGGCAGTCGGTGGGGATTACGTCAAAGCCGGTGCCCGGGCAGAGCACCACACCTGCGGCCTTCGCCTCGGCATCCAGCGTATGCGCCTGCTGGTACACCGCCATCTCGCCGGTGATGTCCTGGTAGTGGGTGCCGCTTTTGATACAGGCGCGCATCATCGGTTCTGCGGTAGCGGAGAACGGGCCGGCGCAGTGGATGACCACGGCCACATCGCGCAGGGTGCGCGCCAGCACGTCTTCGTCGTCGAGACTGACGGCGATGGCGGCGAGCCCCAGCTCATTGGCCAGAGGCTGCAGCTTGGCCGCACTGCGACCGGACAGAATGGGTTTCAGGCCCCTGGCCACTGCCTTGCGGGCTATCAGCTCGCCGGTATAGCCGTAGGCGCCGTAAATCAGGATCTGCTTGTTGTTCACCTGTTGTCCTTATTGTGTGGTCACTGGGACCTTGTTGTGTCGGAGCCGAGTCTGTAAAGGGACGTTCAGTTAAGGCGCGTTCAGTTCAGCGGCTTTTCCAGCGCGAAGCGGGGTATTGTCACCCCGTCTTTTTCAATGGTTTCCGCGAACATCGCCAGCGGGCGTGCCCATACGCCGAAATCATCATACAGAGCACGGTAGATCGCCAGTTGTTCCCCGGTTTCACTGTGGGTGGCGATTTCCATCAAATGATAAAGATTGCCCTTGTAGTGACGGTAGATACCTTTCTGCATGAATGTTCCTGATGGAGGTTCCTGAAGGGAAAGTCGGGCCGGGTGCGCGGTCGTCAGGCCATATGAAAGGGCGAAAGCTGGATCTGGGTGACCCGCTGCCCGTGCAGCACCGCGATACCGCTGTAGCGGCGCTCGCCGGTGGAGGTGAATTCGAACTCGTACTGGCGCAGCAGTCGCACCTGGCCGCTTTTGTCCCGTTTCAGACGGGTACGGGACAGCATTACGGTGTCGTCCAGCAGCTGCACCCCGGTCTCCGCGCAGTGCGCCTTTACTATGCGACGCACCCGGTCCTTGGCAGCCATGCCGGCCCAAAAATACCAGGCTGCCAGTATCAGCAGGAACAGCCAGAACAAGTCGCCAAGTGAGTAATACATACCGATTCAGTTTGCTTTCTGTCGAGCGCGCAAGAATACCACCAGCGGCGGGGCTATGCCCGGCATGATTCTCAATACCAGAGGATGGTCTGCGGGTTAGTTCAGATTCAACAGATCCAGGCGCTGGGCAATCTGGCTCAGGGACATCAGCACACACATGGTGATCACCAGTGGACGTATCAGCCGGGTGCCGCCCGCGAGCATGGTGTGACTGCCGATAAAGGCCCCGATCACCTGCCCCGCCATCATGGTGGCTGCGATGGTCCAGACCACCTTGCCCGCGGCGGCAAACAGCGCAACGGAAACCACATTGGTGGTCAGGTTGAACAGCTTGGCGCGAATGGTGGCGGTCAACAGTGTCTGGCCGCGAAAGGCCACACCTGCAGCGGCGAAAAATGTACCGGTGCCCGGCCCGAAGGCGCCGTCATAAAACCCGACCGCCGGGGCACAGGTGCACGCCCACTGCTTTTCACTCAGTCTGGGGTGACTGTCACTTTTGCCCATATGCGGTGTCAGCCAGACATACACGGCCACAGCGAGCAGCAGAACCGGGATTGCCCAGCTGAGCCAGCTGGTGTCGACGCGCTGGATCAACCAGGTACCCAGTGCCGCACCGAGAGCTGCGGTGGCAACCGGCAGAATCAGGCTGCGCTCGCGCAGGTGCCCCTTGGCAAACAGGGTGGCGGTCGCGGTCAGGGTGCCGATGACCGCCTGGCTTTTATTGGTGGCGAGCGCCGTTACCGGCGGCACACCCGTAAGCAGCAGTGCCGGCAGGGTCAGCAATCCGCCACCGCCGGCGAGTGTATCCACCCAGCCCGCCAGCATGGCGACGGCAAACAACACCAGAAGCAGGGTGAGGGTAAGTTCCATGGGGTACCTTAAATAGGGTGGGGTGGCGGGAAAGACTGCTGTGGCGGGCATTGTATCAGCAGGGATGGCCAGATAGAGCCGCTCCCTGTTTTGTGTCAGAATCCGGCGGTTTTTTTATTCGCTATTGCCTGCTCACCCATCAAGGATTCGGTCATGCTTGCCACTACACTGTCATCGTTAAACGGTATCCCCCCTTTCCTCGCCTATTTCGCCGTGGCGATAGTCCTGGTGCTCATCTTCGTGCGTATTTATACCTGGATGACGCCGCACGCAGAGATGGCGTTGATCCGCGCAAACAATTCCGCGGCGGCGTTGGCGTTTGGCGGGGCGATAATCGGTTTTGCACTGCCGCTCTCCAGCGCAATTACCAATTCCCTGTCCCTGCTGGATTGTGCGGTCTGGGGTGCTGTTGCACTGATTGTGCAAGTTCTCACGTTTGTGGTGTTACGTGTGGTGCTCAAGCAACTGTCCGAGCGCATTGACAAAGGAGAGATGGCTTCCGGGATTTTTGCCGCGACGGTTGCCATTGCCGTCGGCCTGATCAACGCCGCATGTATGAGCTATTAATTTTTACAGGAAGCAAACGATGAAACGCAGTAAAAAAGCCGCTCTGGTATTGACGGTTCCTGTCGCCACACTACTGATCGCCGGTTGTGAAAAAGAAGTGCAGGGCATGGTGTACAACAATCCGGATGAGTGCAGTACCGGTGGATGGAATAGCGCTGAGCAGTGCGAAGCCGATTACGCAACGGCCAAGGCACTGCATCCGCAGGTCGCACCGAAATACGTAAACAAGCAGGAGTGCGAAGCGGATTTCGGGGAAGGCAAGTGTGAGACCGCGCCACAGCAGACCGCGTCCGGTGGCAGCTTCTTTATGCCGATGATGATGGGGTATCTCGCCGGGCAGATGATGAATCGCGGGGGTGCGAATACGCAGCAACCGGGTGGGGCGAATATGCAGCAACCCACCGCCGCCGGCGCGGGCACCAGTGTGCCTTCCCAGCCCCTGTATAAATCCCGTGATGACCGCGAAACATTCCGTACCGCTACCAATACCCCGGTGGCAAAAGGCGTTGGCCCCGTCTCCTTCAAGCCTTCACAGGTCAAGCCCCAGGCCGGCAGGTTGGTGCGCCGCGGCGGCTTCGGGCAGCAGGCTGCCACTCGCAGCAGTTTTGGTAGCTAACCTGTGCAGCGCATCAATATTGCCGAGCGCGCTAACTGGCGCGCGTATGCCGAAGAGGTCGGGTTCGACTTTCACACCTTCGACGGTGAGCCCTACTGGGATGAAACCGCCTATTACCAATTCAGTCTGCAGCAGATTGAGGAAGATCTGGAGGCGCCCACCGAAGAGCTGCACCAGATGGTGATGGACATGGTGGGGGATATCACCCGCAGTGAGGAAATGCTCACACAGCTCAATATTCCGCGCGATTACTGGAGCTATGTGTGGAACTCTTGGAATAGTGGCGAGCCGCATCTGTATGGCCGCATGGATCTGGTGTACGACGGCACCGGCCCCGCGAAATTGCTCGAGCTCAATTACGACACTCCGACATCGCTGTTTGAAACCGGTTTTTTCCAGTGGGTATGGCTGGAAGAGCAGATCCGCAACGGCGCCTTGCCCGGGCGCGCGGACCAGTTCAATTCCCTGCAGGACAAGATTGAGCAGGCGTTTATCCAGCTGGAATTGCCGACCCCTTTCTATTTCACCAGCGTACGCGACAACGCCGAAGACCGTGGCACCGTCAATTATCTGATGGATGTCGCTGCGCAGGCAGGAAAGAATGTGCGCTATATCGCGCTGGAAGATATCGGCGTTATTGGCGATGCAAAAGATGGGAGTCAGCAGTTTGTCGACCTGGATGGCGAGCCAATAAGAGGGCTGTTCAAACTGTATCCGTGGGAATTCATGGTACAGGAAGAATTTGCCCGCGCCGTTACCGACGGCAATACCCAGATGGTCGAGCCCGCGTGGAAAATGCTGTTGTCCAACAAGGGCATTCTGCCGCTGCTGTGGGCGCGCTATCCCGATCATCCAAACCTACTGCCGGCGTTTTTTGAAACCCCAAACAGCGAACCCATGGCTGCCGGTTGGGTGCGCAAACCTCTGTTCTCCCGCGAGGGCGCCAACGTGGATCTGATCACCACGGGTGGCGAGCAGATTTCCGCCGCCGGTCCCTATGCCGATGGGCGCTACATCCGCCAGGCATTTCATGCACTGCCAAAATTCCGCGATGAATATCGCAATGCGGATGCCTACACCATGGTTGGAAGCTGGGTGGTGGGGGATAGCGCGGCGGGCATCTGCATTCGTGAGGACGCGACCCTGATTACCAAGGATTCCTCCCGTTTCCTGCCGCACATCATTCTGGACTGATCGGGTGGCCGAAGCGGCAGGGCAGGCGGAAACAGTCAGCCTTGCCGCTTACGCCAGCTCGGGAGCAGGCAGGGCCAGGTCACCTGCAATCAAAGCCTCCTTGCGCGCCTTGGGCCATTTCTTGATCGCAAGCTCCAGCTTCAGCGCTTCCGATTTTCCTGTCACCATCTGCTGGAATTCCAGTGTCAGCGGCCCGCGCCCGCGCAGCGCCTTGGCCGCTTTGGGGCCGCCGCTACTGTGCTCCTCGAATCGGCGCGCCACGTCCCGGGTAATGCCGGTATAGAGGCTGCCGGAGCGGGTACGGATCAGGTAGACAAACCAGTCGGACACTTTGCACCTTTGCTGGGGAGTAATCGCGGTGATGGGAATTGTACCAGCCGGAGACCGTGATAACGTGCTGGTAAATTTACATATATGCATATCCATATATAATGCCGGCAACTCAACCCCATGACTGGGAGGCGGTGTGATGACTCCGGTGCAATTGTTCAAGTGTCTTGCGGATGAGACCCGCCTGCAGCTGGTGATGCTGATGCAGGCGGAGGGCGAGCTGTGTGTGTGTGAGCTGGTGGCAGCGCTGGGGGAGTCCCAGCCGAAGATCTCCCGCCACCTGGCGACGTTGCGCAACTGCGGCTTGCTGCAGGATACCCGGCGTGGCCAGTGGGTCTACTACGCCATTCACCCGCAACTGCCCGCCTGGGCGGTGACCGCGTGTAACGCGGCGGCCAATGCCGAGCCCGAGCGATTAACCTTACTGCAAAACAACTTGAAGGCGATGCCCGATCGCCCGACCTGTTGCTGAAAATATCCCTGGAGATGGATGAATGAAGATTCTGTATATCTGTACCCACAATCGCTGCCGCAGCATCCTGAGCGAGGCGATCACCAATCATCTGGGACGTGGGCGCATCCAGGCGTTCAGTGCCGGCAGCCAGCCCAGTGGCGAGGTACACCCGCTGTCGATCCGCTATCTCAGGGAAAAGGGTATCGATACGGAAGGCTTGCGCAGCCAGTCCTGGGATGAGTTCG
>NZ_DATCMV010000129.1:0-11914 GCF_036563125.1 Microbulbifer sp. | reverse complement strand
CCCGCGCTACGGCTATCAGTTCTGGCTGAACGGCGGTGGTGAAGAACTGCGCTTTCCGGCGCTGCCGCAAGACAGCTACTTTATGCTGGGCAACCGCCAGCAGGTGGTCATGATCTCGCCATCCACCAATACCGTGATTGTTCGCCTGGGGTGGAGTGCCGGCAGCTACCCCACAGGAGAAAACTTTGCCCGCTTGCTGCCGTAACCGAAAGGGTATTGCACGCGCGGGCTAAAACTATCCCGGCAACTGCCGCTCAATCAGTTGCGCCGCCTGCTCGGAGATACCCAGTTTCTCCGCCAACGTATCGAGATACTGGCGCTCTTGCATATTGTCAGGGTTGGCGGTCATCGCCGATACCAGATACAGATTGAACGCGGTGGCCGGATTATCGGCGGCCGCCACCACTTCATCGACACTGACCGGCTGGGTCAGGAAATCGCGGAATTCATCCAGGTCCGAGGTATCCAGCTGGCCGCCCAGCGCCTGCAGGATATTGCGCTGCTCCGCCTCGTCGATGCGACCATCCGCCTGGGCCGCAGCCACCATCGCTTTCAGCATGGCGTCTGCCTGCAGCTCGCCATCGGGCTCGCCGCTCTCATCGGCAGTATTCACAAAGCCAAACAGGCCGCCCTTTCCCCGCGGTGACATGCTCTGCCAGCTGCCAGGATTGGTCTGCGGCCCCTGCGGGCCCTGCTGCCCGAACTTACCGCCTGCACGACCAAATATCTGCCCGAGAATATCGCCGAGGCCGCCCATATTGCCGCCCCCAGGGGCGCCCCCCGGCATCTGAGTTCCGCCGGGCATCTGCCCCGGCACGCCACCGGACTGTTGCATCTGTGCGAAAATACGCCGCGCGATTTCCATCAAAACCGCCGCTCCGCCGGCACCGGCGCCGGCGGGGATGGCCCCGCCAAAGATATCGCCACCGGGAGCCTGCCCTCCCGGACTCGGTCCACCACGGTTCCAACCACCGGGCTGGCCCGCGCGGGCGAGGATATCGTCAAGGCTCGGAGCACCTGTCTCACTTCCGGGCTGCTGCGGAGGCGGCACCTGGCTGAAGTCCGGGCGCTTGAAATCCGGTGTCGTGCCCGGCGCAGGTGCAGACTGCTGGCGCATTTTCTTGTTGAGCATTGACATACCTGCGCCAATCAGCGCCCCCAGAAGCAATTTCTTGTTCATTGATCACGCCCTCAGCCCAAAACGAAACTGTGCAAACTGTAGAGTCCGCAATATCGCGCCACCACCGCCGACGAAGCGCCATTCAACCCTGCAAGCTGTCTGCAGAGTCGCTACAATCGCCCCCCGAAACGGCTGTCAGCTGCAGCTACACTGAAGTACCAGAAATTAAGGATGCCCATGATTCTTCCCCTGCTCGCCATCGTTGCCGGCTTTGCCATCTTGGTCTGGAGCGCCGATCGCTTTGTGGAGGGCGCCGCCGCAACCGCCAGACACGCCGGAATGCCACCACTGCTTATCGGCATGGTGATCGTGGGTTTTGGTACTTCCGCTCCGGAAATGGTGGTTTCCGCCATCGCCGCGATGGATGGCAGCCCCGGCCTCGCACTGGGCAACGCTTACGGCTCCAACATCGCCAACACCGGCCTGATCCTGGGCGCCACCGCGATGCTGATCCCCCTGACCGTAAACAGTAAAATCATCCGCAAGGAATTGCCGCTGCTGCTGGCGATTACCTGCGTCACCGCGGTGTTTTTCTGGAATGGCGGCCTGAGCCGCACCGAGTCCCTGATACTTCTCGCCGGCTTTTTTGCGCTTATCGGCTGGTCAATCTATTCGGCCATGCGGGGAAGAGGAGACATCGTCGAAAGTGAATTTGAGAGCGAGCTGGCGGAACACGACATGCCGCTGGGCAAAGCCCTGTTCTGGGTAATCGCCGGTCTGATCCTGCTGATCTTGAGCTCTCGCCTGCTGGTGTGGGGCGCCGTCAGCATTGCCCAGCAACTGGGGGTCAGCGATCTCGTCATCGGTCTTACCATCGTTGCCCTCGGCACGTCCCTGCCGGAACTCGCCGCCACCGTTGTCGCAGCGCGCAAGGGCGAACACGATATCGCCATTGGCAACGTGGTCGGCTCCAACATGTTCAACCTGCTGGCGGTGGTGGGAATCGCCGGTGCCATTTCGCCCATGCCCACGATCCCGCCGGAATTGCTCACCCGCGACTGGCCGATGGTGGTTGGGTTGACCCTGGCGCTGTTCGTTTTTGGGTATGGTTTCCGCAAGCCGCACGGCCGCATCAACCGCTTCGAAGGCGCCGTGCTGCTAACCGCCTATGTGGCCTATACCACCTATCTGGTGGTGGAAATCACCGGCAAGGCTGCGTAACGGCAACAACAGCCAGCACCATCAACGCCGCTCCAGACGGCGTATTCGCGCCCGGAGCTGTTCGATTTCCTCGAGCAGCTCCAGTGCCAGCGCAGCACCGGCATGGTTGACGCCAAGATCCTGCTCCAGCCGCACCACGCGACGTACCCTGGCGACACAGACGCCACTGAACAGCATTGTCCCGGAAGCCTGCCGGGCCTCAATAATCCCCTCTTCCACCAGCGCGATCACCTGTTCTGCATTCAGTGCACATGCAGAACACAGCTCCCGCAAGGTTATCTGGCTGCCCTCGTCCAGGATGACTGCCGCCATCTCGGTGCTGTGGTTTTCCTGTGTCATCGCTAGAGTCCTCTTGCTCTCAGCCGCGCGGATCAAACTGGAAGGCATCGCGGAAATTTCGGTAGGCCTCGCGCTCCGCTTCCGAGTTGGCCTCTGGCGTCACAATATCGAGCACCACGTAAAGGTCTCCCGGCTCCCTGGCGGGGAGCCCCCGTCCCTTGAGGCGCAGCTTGCTGCCACTTTTGCTGTTGGGCGGAAGCGTCAGGTTTACCAGGCCATCCGGGGTTTGAACCGGCACCTTGCCGCCGAGCGCGGCCTCCCATGGAGACACCGGTAAATTCAGGTATACCGTGCTGCCTTCCACGCTGAAGCGCGGATCGGGGTTAAACACAATTTCCAGGTACAAGTCCCCGGGTTTGCCATCGCCCACTCCGGGCTCCCCCTGTCCCGCCAGGCGAATCTGCTGCCCCTCGGTGACCCCCTTGGGGATAGTGACGTTCAACTTGCGCTCCTTCACCACCGGACGCCCATCCTCACCCAGCACGGAATGCTTCAGGGTGATCTGGCGCTTGCTGCCGGCATAACTGTCCGCAATATCAATGGCAATACGCGCGTAAGTGTTTTCCCCATGGGCATGATAGCGATGGCCGCCGTGGCGAAAATCCGCGCGCGAGAAACCACCACGACCGAACAGGCTTTCAAAGAAATCACTGAACGCTTCCGGATTCGCCTCGGTGTAACCACCGCCATGGAACTCGAACCCCTGGTCCCAGTTAGGCGGTGGCCTGAACTCCTGGCCGCTATTCCAGCTACTCCCCAGCTGGTCGTAGGCTGCGCGCTTTTCCGGATCTTTCAGCACCTCATAGGCTTCATTGACTTCCTTGAAGCGCTCTTCCGCGTCCTGTTCCTTACTCACATCCGGGTGGTATTTACGTGCGAGCTTGCGGTAGGAGCGCTTGATTTCATCCTGTGCTGCGCTGCGTTCGACCCCAAGGATCTTGTAGTAGTCGCGGTATTCCATACAGAAATCGTCGCTTCCCTTTCACATTTTCTGATGATCACACTGTAGACATGAAAAAGGCACCCGCAGGTGCCTTTCCGTTCTTCCGTGAACGCTACTCTAGATTAAACGATCACATCACGTGATCAGAAAGAGTAGCCAACGCCCAGGTTGAACACCCAGGGGCTGTAGTCCACATCGCTCACAGAGATGCGGCGAGTGACATTGGGATCCAGGGACTGCGCATCCTTGTAGTAAATGTTGAAGTCGGTGTCTGCATCAATGTACAGAACCGCGGCATTTACCAGGAAGGCACTTTCACGACCAAAGCGGAAATCGACACCGATTTGACCAGTGAAGCCCCAGGAGTGGCCCAGACCAAAATTGGCGTCATCCACGATGACGTCGTTATCGATCAGGAGGTCGTTGAACCGACGGGAGAAGCTTTCATCGCTGAAATCGGTGTAGTTAACACCGATACCCACGTAGGGCTGCCCCATGCAATCGCGGCTCAGCGGATACCAGTTGAGGAACAGGTTGGAGTAACTTGCATCGAAGCTGCCTACGTCATAGTTGTCGATGTCATAAACAACGTCGCCGGTACGAATACGCGCAAGCTCCATATCACTGGAAGTATCACCGATATACATCAGCTCAACACCCCAGTGCTCTACCGGCAGCCAGGCGCCAGAGATGTTCCAGGTGGTGTCGCTATCCAGATCGAAATCTTCTTTGATCCAGTTTTCATCAAAACGAAGATTGCTGTCGCTGTTGTCTGGATCGACCCAGCTGGCACCAACACGGACAACAAAGTCACTATCACTCCACCAATCGGCTGCGGCTTGTTGGGCACTAACCATTGCAGCTACAGCGATCGCAAGCGGTGTCAGAACGCGTGTCATTTTCATTGAGAACTCCATCGTATTCGGCAAATTAAACAGCAATTAACCCAATCAATGTCAGTCTAGACACGGAACTATTCGGCTGTAGAAAAATCAACCAAAAAAAATCTTTATCTGTGGAACTTTTGTGCGATTACGTCGCCAGATTACTTTTTAAAAAAGCGCCGCACGCCAGGCGTAAAAATCCTCCACTCTGCGAAAGAGGATCTGGAGGAAAAAATAACCGCCAACAAGGGAATTTTTCACGCCAAACTGCGACAGAAAAAATGTTTTTTGCGACAGGATATTCAACGCAGAAACTCATGCCGGAGAAAAATAGGAAAATTTCCGTCAACCATTCAGACGACATTCAGGTCAAAAAATCAGCGCTGCGGCGAAAGTAAAGAAATGTTTTGCGTGTGAAAAAGGCGGGGAAAACTGCGTTCAGACGGACAGCGGGATAACAGGCCGGGACTATAAAGAAGGGAATAAACCAACCCCCGGGGCAGAATCCGCGAGCCGATTCATCAACTCGCGGATTCTGGCACACAGGTTTACTCAGGCCTTGCTGCCGCCCATGCACTGCGGACTGGCTGGCGCCTGGCCTTCCCACTCTTCCGCGGTATATAGATGAAGGGCCAATGCGTGAATCGGACCGGCCATTTCTTCCGCCAGCACCGCATATACCTTCTGGTGACGCTGCACCTTGCGCACGCCAGAGAATGCATCGCTGACCAGCACCACGCGGAAATGCATTTCCGAACCCGCGGGCACATTGTGCATATGGCTTTCGCAGGCGACTTCAATGTGCGAGGGGCTCAGCGCCTCACTCAGTTTCTGCTGAATCTGTTGTGCCAATGACATTTACTGCTCCTTTAATAAGACGCGGTCAACCAATCACACCTGATCCACCACTGCCTGGCGCTTGCGCGCGGCAACAATGGTGTCGTACGCCACGGTAATACTTTTCATCTGGTCTTCCGCATGGCGCATGAATTCATCCGGCAGCCCTTTGGCCGCGATCTTGTCCGGGTGGAACTCCGCCGCCTTGCGACGATAGGCCAGTTTAAGGTCCTTATCGCTCACCTCGGGACTGCAGCCGAGCACATCGTAATGGGCCTGTAGCGAGTCGCCGCGGGCGCCGGGGCTGCGGTGCGCGAACTCATTGAACATGGCGGTATAAATGGAAGCGTGCAGTCCCAGCGCCTCCGGAATCTGGCGCAGGATCTTCTCTTCCGCCGGGTGCAGTTCGCCATCGGCAAAGGCCACCGCAAACAGCAGCCGGTACACCATCTCCCGCATCGCCTGGTTGCGAATCAGCTGGCGATACTGGTTGGCGTAATCGTAAATGCTGAACTGATCGTCCTTCGCGTTCTGGAAAATCTTGATCGCCTGTTGGCGGTCTTCGGCATTCAGGCGCAGGTTGTTGTTGATGAAGTCATCAACCAGCTGGATCTCCGCTTTGGAGACCTGTCCATCCGCCTTGGCCATTTTGGCCAGCATGGAAAACAGTGCGACGATAAATACCGTCTGCGCACCTTCACGGTTCAGGGTAACCCCGGCCTCGCTGAGCTTTTTCAAGCCGGAGCCAAAGGAACTGCCGACCCATGCACCCAGCGCCGCACCAATGGGGCCACCAAACACCATGCCGATACCGGCGCCGATACCCGCACCCAACCAGGACATAACCTCTCCTACCGGCACCGCAGTGGCGCCAATGTACTGACAAAAAAGGGCGGACATCTTAGCACGTCCACCCCACTTGCCCTGAACCCTTGGTGACCAATTGGTCGCAACCGGAATTCACATATGAAAAACCCCGCCGCGGCGGGGTTTCAGGTGCATCGCGCCAACCGATCAGCCGGTCATCGCGCGCACCATGGTGATCATCACCCCCGCCGCCACCGCGGAACCGATCACCCCGGCCACATTCGGCCCCATGGCGTGCATCAGCAGGAAGTTGTGCGGGTTCGATTCCAAACCGAGCTTGTTGGAGACCCGCGCCGCCATCGGCACCGCGGATACCCCCGCGGAACCAATCAACGGGTTGATCTTGTTCTTGCTGAAGACGTTCAGCAGTTTGGCCATCAGCACACCGGCCGCGGTACCGATCGCGAAAGCCACAATACCCAGCGCCAGAATACCGAGGGTTTTCGGGTCGAGGAACTTGTCTGCCGCCAGCTTGGAACCCACGGAGAGGCCGAGGAATATGGTGGTGATGTTGATCAGCGCATTCTGCGCGGTATCCGACAGGCGGTTGACCACCCCACACTCGCGCATCAGGTTACCGAAACAGAACATCCCCAGCAGCGGCGCCGCGTCCGGCAGGAACAGCGCCACCAGAATCAGCAGCACCAGCGGAAACACGATCTTCTCGCGCTTGCTGACCGGGCGCAGTTGCACCATCTCGATCCGGCGTTCCTGTTCCGTGGTCAGCGCACGCATGATCGGCGGCTGTATCAGTGGCACCAGCGCCATATAGGAATAGGCCGCCACGGCGATGGCACCGAGCAGATCCGGCGCCAGCATGCTGGACACATAAATGGCCGTGGGACCGTCGGCGCCGCCGATGATGCCAATCGCGGCCGCATCGGCAATAGAGAAATCCATGATGCCCGCTGCGGACATGGCCACCGCACCCAGCACCGTGGCAAAGATACCGAACTGGGCCGCCGCCCCCAGGAACAGGGTGCGCGGGTTTGCGAGCAGTGGACCGAAATCGGTCATCGCCCCCACGCCCATAAAGATCACCAGCGGGGCGACGCCAGAGGCAATGGCCACACTGTAGAAGTTGTACAGCATGCCATTGGAAAAGCCGGCATCCGCAGCAACCTGCACCGCGCGCTCGTGAGCGGCAGCAGGCGCATGCTCCAGAGCGACTTTCAGCGCTTCCATGGATTCAAAGCCCGCAAGCCCGAGGGCGTGCGCCAGTTGTGTAAGCACCCCGATGTCGCCGGAATGGAGGGCAGCCTCCACAGCCGGTGCGGCCATGTTGGCTCCGGGGATATTCGCGAGAATGCCGCCAAAGCCGATGGGCACCAGCAACAGCGGCTCGAAATTCTTGCGGATGGCCAGGAACAGCAGCAACAGCCCGACAAGAATCATGATGAACTGCCCGGAGGTCATCTGGTAGACCCCGGACGAGAACCAGAGATTGGTGAGATTATCCACGAGGCCCCCGTTATGCGATGGTCAGCAGGGCATCGCCCACGGCCACGGAATCACCTTCCTTGATAGTGACCCCGGTGATACTGCCGGACCGGGGGGCACTGATCGCCGTTTCCATTTTCATGGCTTCGAGGATCACAATATTCTGGCCTTCCGCCACCTGGTCACCGGGCTTCACCAGCACCTTGAAAATATTGCCGGCAAGCGGTGCCTTCACCGGAGCGCCGCTGCCAGAAGCGGGCGCAGGCGCACTGACAGCGGTGGCGGTACCACCACCGATCCGCACCATACCAGTCAGGTCGCCACCATCGGACACGGTCACGGTGTAGCTCTGCCCTTCCACGGCAACGGTATAAACACTTTCGCCCTGGTCGTTCTTGACCTCAGACGCCTCTTTGCCAGTGGGCACCGGTTCGAATACCGACGGGTTGCCGCGATTTTTCAGGAACTTGAGGCCGATCTGCGGGAATAGCGCATAGGTCAGCACATCATCGATTTCACCATCACCGCTGATCAGCGCAATGTCGTCTTCCACCGCCTTTTGCTGCAGCTCCGCCGCCAGCTTGTCCAGCTCCGGCGACAACAGGTCGGCCGGACGGCAGGTTACTGGCTCCGCGCCATCCAGAATGCGATCCTGCAACTCTTTGTTCACTTCCGCCGGGGTCGCGCCGTACTCGCCCTTGAGTACCGCAGCGGTCTCTTTGGAAATGGACTTGTAACGCTCGCCGGTAAGTACGTTGAGTACCGCCTGGGTACCCACGATCTGGGAAGTCGGTGTCACCAGCGGAATGAAGCCGAGGTCCTGGCGCACCCGTGGAATTTCTTCCAGCACCTCATCGAGGCGATCGCCGGCACCCTGTTCCCGCAACTGGTTTTCCATATTCGTCAGCATGCCGCCCGGCACCTGCGCTACCAGGATGCGGGAATCCACACCACGCAGCGAGCCTTCAAATTTCGCATATTTCTTGCGCACCTCGCGGAAGTAAGCGGCAATCTCTTCCAGCAGGTTGATATCGAGTCCGGTATCGCGATCGGTACCTTCGAGAATCGCCACCACCGCCTCGGTGGGGCTGTGGCCATAGGTCATGGACATGGAGGAAATGGCGGTGTCGATATTGTCGATACCCGCCTCCACGCACTTCAGCGCTGTGGCCGTGGACAGCCCGGTAGTGGCGTGGCACTGCATGTGAATCGGAATATCCACCGCCGCCTTGAGTCGGGTAACCAGCTCGTAGCCCTCGTACGGGCGCAGCAGGCCGGCCATATCCTTGATCGCAATGGAATCCGCGCCCATGTCCTCAATCTGGCGGCCGAGGTCCACCCACATGTCCATGGTGTGTACCGGACTCACGGTATAGGAGATGGTGCCCTGCGCATGCTTGCCCTGTTTTTTCACCGCGCCCAGCGCGGTTTTCAGATTGCGCATATCGTTCATGGCGTCGAACACACGGAATACGTCCACACCATTGGTGGCGGCGCGCTCGACAAATTTTTCCACCACGTCATCTGCATAGTGGCGGTATCCGAGAATATTCTGGCCGCGGAACAGCATCTGCTGTGGCGTATTCGGCATCGCCTTTTTCAGCTCGCGGATACGCTCCCAGGGATCCTCGCCCAAGTAGCGGATACACGCATCGAAAGTGGCCCCGCCCCAAGATTCGAGAGACCAGAAACCGACCTTATCCAGCTTCTCCGCAATCGGCAGCATGTCGTCCAGGCGCAGGCGGGTGGCGAATAGCGACTGGTGGGCGTCGCGCAGGACTACATCGGTAATCCCCAGTGGCTTTTTAACCTCAGTCATGGGTCGTCTCTCTCGGAAAATTGATCTTGGCAAGTTGGGGGTTGAAAACTTTGCCCACCAATACCATCGGCATACACGGGCAAATCATTATCTGTCGGCGTTTATAAACGTGACTTCCGCTCAGCGGCGCTTGTTGCGATGCTGCTCGATCGCCGCCTCGATAATCTTTCTGAGGCGCACATCGTTCTCGGGGGCGGAGTGGGCAATGCCGGTCGATGGCGGTACGGCAACGGGCTCCGGCTCGGGGAAGTAACGTGTCATCACGCGGGACATTACGGTGGTGCAGATCACGAGCAGCAGCAAAAAAGTGAATACGATTCCCATGCCGAATAGCGTGATATCGAGACCTTGCTGTAACAGTGATTCCTGCACTTTTCCCCTCGCTTATTTGAATGTTGTTGAGCTTGTTATGACGTTGTTGTGAATCAAGCGAGTCACATTATCGATATAAGATCCTTTCAAAATCAAACACTTATTAGTTACAGAAGCAACCAAGATCCCACCCAAAACCGGTAATTTCGTTCATTTTCATTGCCAAATTCGGCCAGCCAGCAAAAGTGCCGGGAGAGACACCAGCAGGCGCACAGGTGGCTGATGAAAAATTGCGCAAGCGGGAAGCATATTACGTACAATGCGCACCCAAACCTTTGAACGAAGTAAGTAGTAACCCTGCCTATGCGCGACCAGCCCCAACTGCCCACGCCAAAAATCTATCAGGCACCGATGGAAGGGGTCATCGACCACCATGTGCGGGCCCTGCTGTCCGCTATCGGCGGTATTGACGTGTGCGTGACGGAGTTTGTGCGGGTGACCCACACCCACCTGCCGCGCAAGGTCTTTACCCGCTTTTGCCCTGAACTGGAACAAGGTGCGACGACCCCAAGCGGTACCCCGGTAAAGCTGCAGCTGCTGGGGGGCAACCCGGAGTCCATGGCGCACAATGCCGTGCGAGCGGTGGAAGCCGGCGCTCACGCCATTGACCTGAACTTCGGCTGCCCCGCCAAATCCGTCAACAACAGCGATGGCGGTGCCTGCCTGCTGCAGTCGCCATCACGGGTGGAAGGCATTATTGCTGCGGTACGCAAGGCCTTGCCGGCGGACATCCCGGTATCCGCAAAAATTCGCCTGGGCTACGAAGACCGCAGTAGCTATCTCGACAACGCCCGCGCTGCAGAAGCCGGCGGCGCCGCGGAGCTCGCCGTGCACGCCCGCTCCAAGGTGGACGGTTATCGCCCGCCGGCGTACTGGGAGTACATCGGCGAAATTCGCCAGCAGATCGGCATTCCGGTTATCGCCAACGGCGACCTGTGGACCGTCGATGACTTCCTGCGCTGCCGCGATGTGACCGGCTGTAACGCCTTCATGTTCGGGCGCAGCCTGCTCGCGCGCCCGGATATCGGCCTGCAGATCCGCGCCCTGTGCGAAGGGCGGCAATATCAACCACTGCAATGGCATGAAATCGTCGCCCGCCTTTACCACTATTACAGCGCCACCAAGGCCGAGTACCCGGCCAAGTACCTGGGTAACCGGATCAAGCAGTGGCTCGCCTACCTGAAACTCAGCTACCCCCAGGCGGACGTATTCTTCGAGCAGATCAAGCGTCATCGGGAACCGGAATTGCTGGAACTCGCATTCGCACAACATCTCGAACCCGCCACCGCCCCCGAGAGTCCGGCGCCCAAGCGCGTGCAGGAAGAATGGAGCGCGGCCTGAGGTAGCCCGAGGATCGAAAGCGGCGCTGAAAACGTAAACACGGCCAAGAAAAGCGGAAAATGAAAAAGTGCTTGCAATAGCCCCGACCCAGAGGCAGAATGCGCGCCCTATCGAGCTGAACCGGTCTTCCCCGGAAAGCCCCGAAGCTCGGTAACCTGCGGATTTTTAAAGAGTTTTTGAAAAAGATCTTTAAAAAATAGTTGACGGAGCCAAGGCAAGTCACTATAGTTCGCAACCACAACGACGCACTCGTAGCTCAGCTGGATAGAGTACTCGGCTACGAACCGAGCGGTCGGAGGTTCGAATCCTCCCGAGTGCGCCAAATTGAAAAGCCCGATCCGAAAGGATCGGGCTTTTTTATTTCCCCCGCCTACCCTCGCTCTTCGCCACGGCAAACCCCAGAGTGCGTTACACAAGGTCTTGACGCCTAAACGCCATCTGAAGCCAATAGAACACCCAGCCCGTCAGTTACCACACCCGGCCGAACTCAAGGGAGGCAAGCGAACAAACTGGCTCCGGTGCTGACCAGTTATGGCCGGCTCTGCCGCGCGGGCACTGAATATGCAACACCGCGACATTCCATATATTCATGGCACATGTCATAGGCGGTTTTACCGCACGCCTCGAGCACCACACCGTTCCCCCCCAAACTGTGGGTTCTGACCTTTAGATCGCTTACCAGGGCTGCTTTACTTGGCTTTGGCTCATCCAAACGCTCCTGGCAATAAGAC
>NZ_DATCMV010000077.1:0-7652 GCF_036563125.1 Microbulbifer sp. | reverse complement strand
TCCACATAGAAGCGGCGCAACCTGTCCAGATCGACAGCGATGCCCTTGGCCACCGCCTCCTGGAACAGGACCTCAATGTGCCAGTCGTAGTTATTCAGCGTGATGTAGGCATTGGTATAGCCGTTCTGCTGCAGGTATTGCCGCATGCCATCGCGCTTGGCTGCAGTGTCTCCTTCACGCAGGTAGGGAAAGCGAAACCACTTCTTGAAGGTGGGAAAGGTGCCGAGGATTTTATCGGCCTCAGCCACATTATCGATGTAGTCCTGCAGGCTGGTCTGGTTGAAGTTCGGATGAGTGTGGCTGTGGTTGGCGATGATATGGCCGGCATCGCCATAGGTTTGCAGCCGCTGCAGTTTTTCTCCCGAGAGATCACTGGTGTTGGCGAAGAATGCGACCTTGCCAATCTTGTGTTCTTCCAGTTGCTGCAGAAGATTTTTTGCGCGCGTGGGGCCGTCGAAATATCCAGAGGCATTTCTCGGGGCATCGTCGAAGGTGAATGCCACTTCCGCGGCTTGGGAGGAAGCGGAGGTGATCAGGAGAAGGGCGGCTAAAAGGTGGCGCATGGCTTTCCCGTAATTATTCGATGTACTGGTGGAAGAGAATGGCTCGGTGAGCCCTTAATGGATAACTGAATCTCTTTGCTTGTGTGACGCAGTTCTCGTTATTTTGCTTTGTCGGAATTCCTGTTTTGGATAAGCTGTGCGGCCGAAGATTTGCGCGCCAACAGGAACTGTATCGATGGATTTTACCGGCTACCTTCGCGTACTTGCCAAAAATGATGGCTCAGACCTTTATCTCAGCACCGGTGCGCCGCCCTGTGCGAAATTCCAGGGCGTGCTGAAGCCCCTGGGTAAAGAGCCGCTGGCCCCCGGGGAGATCGAGAAGATCGCCATGGAGATCATGGACGAGGCGCAGCAGGAAGAGTTCCGGCGCGACTTGGAAATGAACCTGGCCATGACCATCCCCAATGTGGGGCGCTTCCGCATCAACATCTTCTGGCAGCGCAATCAGGTCTCGATTGTTGCGCGTAATATCGTCACCGAGATTCCGAAATTTGACGACCTGAAGTTGCCGCCGATTCTCAAGGATGTGGTGATGGCCAAGCGTGGCCTGGTGCTGTTTGTCGGCGGTACTGGCTCTGGTAAATCCACCTCGCTGGCCGCACTGATCGATCACCGCAACACCAACAGCGGTGGCCACATCATCACCATCGAAGACCCGGTCGAATACGTGCACCGGCACAAGAAGAGCGTGATCAACCAGCGGGAAGTGGGTGTCGATACCCGCAGCTTCCACGCCGCACTGAAGAACACCCTGCGCCAGGCTCCCGATGTGATTCTGATCGGCGAAATCCGCGATCGCGAAACCATGGAGCACGCGATCGCGTTTGCGGAAACCGGCCATCTGGCCATTTCTACCCTCCACGCCAACAACGCCAACCAGGCACTGGACCGGATTGTGAACTTCTTTCCGGAGGAGCGCCGCCCGCAGCTGCTGATGTCGCTGTCGCAGAATATTCGCGCATTTGTTTCCCAGCGCCTGGTCCCCACGGTTGAAGGCAAGCGCTGCGCGGCGGTGGAAATTCTGCTGGGCACCCAGACCATCAACGAGCTGATTCTCAAAGGCGAGTTCCACTCCATCAAGGAGATCATGGAGCGTTCGGAAAACCTCGGTATGCAGACGTTTGACGGGGCGCTGTTCAAACTCTATGTGGAAGGCCGTATCAGCCTCGATGACGCGATCCGCAATGCGGACTCCGCCAACAACCTGCGGTTGCGCATCAAGCTCTATGAAGAGGGCAAGAAGCCCAAGGCGCCGGTCTCTGAGGAAGAGGGCGAACGCAGTGGTGTGCTGAAAACCGCTACCGGTTTTGAGTTATCACTGGAGTCGCTGGATGAGGAAGAGGAGGAAGCCTTCCAGTACTGATCCTCTCGCGCTGCTGTGAAGACGGGCGGCAGCTACTTGCCGTCTGTCAGATCCAGCCTGCGCGCCCGCCAGTAGCGGTTTTTCCAGTAGTAATCGGCCATATGAGAAATGGTGACGCCTTTCGATGCCGAGGCGTGGAAAAACTTGCCGTCCTCGATATAAATCCCCACATGCCGCCCCCTGCGGCCGGTCCTGAAAAATACCAGGTCTCCCGCGCGCAGGTCGTCGCGCTTGATTTCCCTGCCTTCCAGCGCCTGCAGTTCGGTGGTACGTGGCAGCTCGATACCCATATGGTCGCGATAGGTCAGGTACACCAGTGCCGAGCAGTCGATACCGCGCTTGCTCATGCCGCCGAGCTGATAGCGGGTACCTTTCCATTCGCGGTGCTGCCGGTACAGGCTGGCCTTGACCAAATCTGAATACGGTACCTGAGTGACCTGTTTTGATTGCGTTTGTGTGGGTTGCTGATTGGGCTGCTGCGAGGAGTTCTTCGGCGACGATACGCCTTCTTCCGACGAATGCTGATAGGGCGCCATGCTGCACCCGGCAGTTGTAGCGATCGCGAACAGAATGGGCAACAGCAGTCTTTTATTCATTTGGGCACGGCAATGCGATCACAGCAAATGCCGTCGGAGACTGGACGGCCGATTTTGATTTTTGGCTATGGCACTATCGTACGGTTTTTAACTGAATGACCGCTGAACTGTCCTTTGGCTAAAAAGTGAACGATACAGGATGAAAATAACGTCTATTCTTGTGTGGAATGCCAACAGTAAGGGGTACTTTCATGGCGTCGATGGAGCAAATCGAGATGGACAAGCACCGCAAGTCGCTGGACAAAGATGTGGTGCACCTGGTGGATAAATATCTCAAGGCAATGGAGTGGGATATCCCCGATGTGGATGAACCCACCGCGCGGCAGATGATCCTCGATGAGATCAAACGGGAAGTAGGGCGTATGGAATCCCACTCCTGAAACGCTGCCTGTACTTTCCGGTCACCTCAGATTTATCGGATCTGTAATCCCGATCTAATCTGAAAGGCAGAAATGCATTTTTCTTAATCCCCGAACTGCTGAGGTAAGCAAGCATGTGCAAACGGGATCAGGATATTTCTCGACGTAAGTTTCTCAAGCTCGCGACCTGCGCCACGGTACTGTTACCCGTGGCAATGATTGCCACTGACCGCGCGCTCGCCCAGAACAAGGCCCCGAAATCGGCGGTGCAATATCAGGATTCGCCCAAGGACGGCCAGAAATGCGCAGACTGCCAGTTCTTCACCGCGCCTGACGGCTGCCAGGTGGTGGAGGGGCCCATCAGCCCCGACGGCTGGTGCAGCCTGTTCAGCGGTAAGAAATAGGCTCAGCTTTATTTCATCTGATCACTGATACTCCATCAGGATCTCGTTCCTGCGCAGGAATGGCAGTGTCCACGGCGGGTTGTAGCGCGCCAGTTCCCGATCGCCAGTGGGCGATAAACCTTTTTCACTGAGCCAGGCCAGCAGCTCGGACGTTTTCTCGGCGACCTTCCGTTCACTGGCAACACCGGAGAAGCGGATTACCGCAACGCGGGTTTCCGGAATTTCGCGCAGGGTCACCGCGGCATTGTTGGGGCGGGGCAGGGTTTCCATGGTGTAGCTGGCTGGCATGGCAAAGGTGACGCGCCAGCGCCCGTCACTTTCCTGCATGCTAACCGGCGCCGTCATGCTGATCTTCTCCGAGCGCGGCTCGATGCCCACCGGCGCGGTCATCTGGATTTTCGCACTGCCGCCGCCACTCGCCGTGTTGTTGCCGAAAATGTAGTTGGCCAGCAGGCGAAACCCGGTACTCGACGCCTGGTCCATGGAGCCCGACACCACCACCTCCGCCACAATCCTGGGCGCGTAAGTGCGCAGCTCGAAGGGAGCCACTTGCTCGGTGACGGTGTACGCCGGTTCTTCAATTGCCATTGCAACTCCCGCCAGCATTGCCAGCCAAAGACCCAGGAAACATCTAGCCATTTTTTCGGTCAGCCACTTGCCGCGTTAAAGACCCCCCGGGCCATCCGGAACAATACCCGTGGGGTTGAGAGCCTTAATCGAATAGTAGCCCGCTTTGATGTGCTCCAACCTGACCGTATCGCTTACGCCCTCAAGGGACAGTATCCGGTGCATATAGCGGTGCAGATGCGGCATCTCTTTGATCGAATTACGGTTGCACTTGAACAGGCTGTAGTAGGCGGCATCAAAGCGCGCCAGGGTCACAAACAGGCGAATATCCGACTCGGTAAACGCATCCCCGCATAAATACTGGCGGCCATCGGCAAGCCGGGATTCCATGGCATCCAGCGCCGCGAACACACGGCTATATGCCTCTTTGTAGGCGAATTGGGTGGTGGCAAAACCGGCCTGGTAAACGCCGTTGTTCAGTTCGCTGTAGAGGTAAGTGTTCAACGCGTCGATTTCCGCTTCCAGCCCAGTCGGATACAGGTCGGGCCCGGAATCGCGAATATGGCTAAAGGCGCTGTTAAACATGCGCACAATATCCGCGGACTCATTGTTGACGATGGTTCCGGTGTGCTTGTCCCACAGCACCGGCACCGTGGCGCGCCCGGTGAAAGTCGGGTCGGCGTGGGTGTAGAGTTCGTGCATATAGCGCGCACCGTTCAGGTCATCGCTGTCGCTGCCGGCAAAACCACCGAAGGCCCAACCCTGATCGGTCAGCACCGGGTTGACTACAGAAACACTCACAACATCCGTCAGGCCTTTTAATTCTCGCGCCATCAGCGCGCGGCTCGCCCAGGGGCAGATATACGCCACATACAAATGGTAGCGACCGGCTTCCGCCTTGAATCCAGCGCTACCGGTCACACCGGCCGATCCGTCTACGGTCACCCAATTGCGGAAGGAGGAGGTTTGCCGAATAAAGCGGCCGTCATCGTCCGCCTGTTGTACCGGTTGCCAGTTTTCCTTCCAGACTCCATTCACTAACATCTTGTCACCTCGTCTCAATGCAGAATTTCGCCCCCGGCTGGGGGCGAAAGACGACTTGCGGTGGTTAGGCTGCACGACCTGCGGGTAACACGGCATCCCCGTTGCTACCTTCGGCCAGGATGCTGCGGAGGCCATTGTCCACGGCGTAGGCACCGCCACCCTGGATGGCCAGTGCCAGAGTCGCGCCGAACAGCGCCAGTGCATATTCAAAGCCGTTGTTGCTGAGGAAGAAACCGTTGCTGATATGGGCACTGAAGATCGCCACCAGCATGGTGACCGCACTCACGGCGGCAGCGGGGCGGGTCAACAGGCCGAGCACCAGCGCCAGTCCGCCAAAGAATTCCGCGCTGCCCGCCAGCAGGGCCATCAGGTAGCCGGGCTCCAGGCCAATGCTCGCCATCCACTGGCCGGTGCCTTCAAGGCCGTAGCCGCCAAACCAGCCAAACAGCTTCTGCGCGCCGTGGGCCGCCAGGATGGCACCGACTGGCACGCGTAGGGCCAATGCGCCCAGGCCAGCGTTTGAGTTCAAAACCTTGTTGATCAATTGAGTGTTCATAACCGTTCTCCACATTGTTGGGTTTGGGCTTGGTGTATAAACCTCACCAGCTTGGAAATCAGTCTAATCACAACGTGGCGACCTATAAACGGGCGATATGTTGGGCTACTATCAACGAATTGTTGGTAATTGGGCTGGGCATAACCCATGGACCGAATTAGCGCGTTGAATGCTTTTGTGGCGGTCGCCGACGAGGGTGGCTTCAAAAAGGCGGCGGACAAGCTGAACCTGTCGAACCAGCTGGTCAGCAAGTACGTGTCGCAACTGGAGGAGCACCTGAAGGTGCGCCTGTTCAACCGCACCACGCGGCGTGTGCGCCTGACGGAGGAGGGGCAGCAGTGCTACCAGTTCGCCCAGCAGATCCTGGAAAGCCTGACGGACATGGAGAGCCAGCTGGGCGAGATGCAGAGCGAGGCCCAGGGGCAGCTGCGTATCAGCGCCCCGGTTACCTTTGCCACCCGCCACCTGGCGCCGTTGATCGGCGACTTTAAGAAGGCGCACCCGGCGGTCGGTATGGAACTACAGCTCAACGATCGCAAGGTGGACGTAGTGGAGGAGGGGTTTGATGTAGCGCTGCGTATCGGCAAGCTGAAGAGCTCTTCGCTCATTGCCCGGCGCCTGGCACCGATACGGCTGGTGGTATGCGCATCGCCGGACTACCTGCAGCGGGAAGGCGTACCTGAAACCCCGGAGGATTTACGCCTGGAGCACTACCTGCGCTATAGCTATCTGGAACCCAGCCCCGCCGAGTCGCGACTGATGCTCGCGCTGAAAAGAAGTCGTGCTACCGCTGCTGCAAGCCTCGCGAGCAACAATGGCGAGATCCTGATGCAGGCCGCCATTGCCGGACAGGGCTATGTATTGCAGCCGACGTTCATCGTCGGCGACGCGATCAAAGCGGGCAAGCTCACAGCGATTCTGCGGGAATTTGAGCCGGAGCCACTCGGACTTTACGCCGTCTACCCGCACAGGAAACTGCTGGCTACAAAACTCAAAGTATTTATCGAATTCATCAGCAGTTATTTTGGTGATCCGCCCTACTGGGATGACTTTGACGAATGAGCGCTGCTGCCCGCGGCATCAAATGATCCGGATGCGGCATCACTGCGTATGAAGGCGACTACATCCGCAACCCAGTGGGCAGCTGTTATGAGTGAATTAATCCGGTTGGTGTACGCCAGCCAGGCGGCGTTTAAGCCCGCACCGGTCAAGCAGGGGGTTGAACCGTCGGTAGCCCGAATCCTGATGCAGAGCCGCCGCAATAACAGTCATGAAAATATTGGTGGCGTGCTGTATTTCGGTGATGGTTATTTTTTCCAAGCGCTGGAAGGCGACCGCAAGGCGGTCAACCAGACCTACCAGCGCATCGCCGCCGATCCGCGCCACCGCGACGTGACCATCCTGTCCCTGAAGACCATACCCCATCGCCTGTTTGCCGACTGGTCCATGAAGTACGTTCCGGTGGAGCAGGCCGTGCGAGAGTTTGTGAGGAGCCGCGGCTATCCGCACTTTGCGCCGCTGCAGTTTCAGGAAGAAGAAGCCGAGGCACTGATCAAACTGTTTCACCAGCAGCGCAGTGGCGATACCGCGGATGGCGGGAAGAAGCGCGGCTGGTTCAATCTCGGCGGCCTGCTCTCACTCTGGGTTAGAAGGCCCGTAGAAAAGTAGCCGGCGGTAGGCCATCGCAACTCCCTGCGCAGCCCGGTTTCCAGTATGCCGCGCCTGACATCCGAAAGCACCTTGGAGGATTCTGGCCGGGTGATCGCTTCGCCGTGCCATACTGAATTCATCTCTCACCCAACACCAGTACTCACTGTTGCCGCTGACGCCATGCGCTCAGTGCATGTGCAAGCTATAGGGCAGTTGCTATGAAAATCCAGGTCAATACCGACAGGACGATTGAAGGTAATGAGTCGCTTGAAGAGCACACCCGCGAGATCCTCGAACGCGTACTGAAACATTTCACGGAAAAGATCACACGCATGGAAGTGCACTTGGGTGAAAAACGCAGTGCGGACCATGGGGATATCATGGAGACACACTGTATGCTGGAAGTCCGGGTTGCTGGTCTGCAGCCTGTTGCGGTCAACGACAGTGCGACAACACTTGACCAGGCGGTTACGGGAGCCGCCAGGAAAATGGAAAGCATGTTAGAGAGCGAGTTTGGCCGGCTGGGAAGGTAATTACGCGAACCTGGGAG
>NZ_DATCMV010000028.1:0-7203 GCF_036563125.1 Microbulbifer sp. | reverse complement strand
CAGCGGGTAGTGCTCGCTCAGTTTCTTCGCCACGTAGTTGGCGTTCAGGATCGCGGTCTGGGTGGCCAGCTTCATGCCGGTTTTGCCCATCATGCGCACGTACATCCAGCTGATCGGCAGGATGCTCGCGGAGCCCCAGGGTGCTGCGGAGATGGTGCCGTTCACCGGGTTGTTGCCCGGAACCTCGGTCACCGGGTGGCCCGCGAGGTAGGGCTTCAGGTGCTCGCCAACGGCGATCGGGCCCATACCGGGGCCACCGCCACCGTGGGGGATACAGAAGGTCTTGTGCAGGTTCAGGTGGGATACGTCACCGCCGAACTTGCCCGGAGCCGCTACGCCGATCAGGGCGTTCATGTTGGCGCCGTCGATGTACACCTGGCCACCGGCGTTGTGGATAAGTTCGCAGATCTCGCGGATGCCTTCCTCGAACACACCGTGGGTGGACGGGTAGGTGACCATCAGCGCGGCAACGCGATCACCGTGCTCTTCGATCTTCGCTTTCAGGTCGGCGATGTCCACGTTGCCCTTGTTGTCACAGGCAACCACCACCACCTTGAAGTTGACCATCATCGCGGTGGCAGGATTCGTGCCGTGCGCAGAAGCCGGGATCAGGCAGATGTCGCGCTGGGTCTCGCCCTTGGCTTCCAGGTATTTCTTGATCGCGACCAGACCGGCGTACTCGCCCTGGGAGCCGGCGTTCGGCTGCAGGCTCACGGCGTCGTAACCGGTACATTCCGCCAGCATGGTTTCC
Source organism: Microbulbifer sp. (assembly GCF_036563125.1). Classification (GTDB taxonomy): domain Bacteria; phylum Pseudomonadota; class Gammaproteobacteria; order Pseudomonadales; family Cellvibrionaceae; genus Microbulbifer. Next base: position 6,452 of record NZ_DATCMV010000028.1, on the reverse strand, counting down.
AGCTGGCGGAACATTTCGCGGTAGCCCTCGGCCTGGTCGGCGGGGGCGAACGGGTGCAGCTTGCCGAATTCCGGCCAGGTCACCGGGATCATTTCCGCGGTGGCGTTCAGCTTCATGGTGCAGGAGCCGAGCGGAATCATGGAGTGGTTCAGCGCGATGTCCTTGGACTCCAGGGTCTTCAGGTAGCGCAGCATCTCGGTTTCGGAGTGATGCGTGTTGAACACCGGGTGGGTCAGGAAGTCGCTGGTGCGCTGCAGGGCAGCCGGAACGCCGGCAACGCCTTTGGCGGCCAGTTCGCTGTCGATCTTGCCCAGGTCCAGGTTGTGCTCGCCACCGATGAACACCGCCAGCAGCTCGGATACGTCTGCCAGTTTGGAGGTTTCGTTCAGGCTCACACCCAGGGCGTCGCTGCCCACTTTGCGCAGGTTGATCTCGGCGGCGATGGCGCGCTCATAGATTTCAGACTGCTTGTCGCCCACGTTGATGGTCAGGGTGTCGAACCAGCTTTGGTGGGTGAGGCTGAAGCCGGACTGCTGCAGGCCTGCGGCCAGGATATCGGTCAGGCGCTGGATACGCGCGGCGATGGTCTTCAGCCCCTGCGGGCCGTGGTAGATGGCGTAGAACGCGCTCATTACCGCCAGCAGTACCTGGGAGGTACAGATGTTGGAGTTGGCCTTTTCGCGACGGATGTGCTGCTCGCGGGTCTGCATGGCCATACGCAGGGCGCGCTTGCCCTTGCTGTCCACGGAAACACCGATGATACGGCCGGGGGCGGAGCGCTTGTATTCTTCACGGAAGGCGAAGAAACCGGCGTGCGGGCCGCCGTAACCCATGGGGATACCGAAGCGCTGGTTGCAGCCAACCACCACATCTGCGCCCATCTCGCCCGGCGCCTTCAGTGCCACCAGGCTCATCAGGTCCGCGGCCACGGTCACCAGTGCGCCGGCAGCGTGTACCTTGGCGATCAGGTCGGTGAGGTCGCGCAGCACACCGGTGGAGCCCGGGTACTGGAACAGGGCGCCGAACAGGTCTTCCGGCAGTTCGGTTTCCGGGTTGCCAACAACGATGTCGAAACCGAAGTGCTCGGCGCGGGTTTTAACCACGGCGATGGTCTGCGGGTGACAGTCGGCATCCACGAAGAAAGTGTTGGATTTGTTGCGTTTTACCTGGCGCTTACACATCGCCATGGCTTCCGCCGCCGCGGTGCCTTCGTCCAGCATGGAGGCGTTGGCCAGTTCCATGCCGGTGAGGTCCATGATCATCTGCTGGAAGTTCAGCAGGCCTTCCAGGCGGCCCTGGGCGATTTCCGGCTGGTAGGGGGTGTAGGCGGTGTACCAGCCCGGATTTTCCAGCACGTTGCGCAGGATCACGTTGGGGGTGATGGTGTCGTGGTAACCCATACCGATAAAGGTGCGGAAGATCTTGTTGCGGCTTGCGAGATCTTTCAGCTCTGCCAGCGCTTCCTGCTCGTCCACGGCGTCTGCCAGGTCCAGGTCGTCGGACTTGCGGATAGAGGCGGGAACGGTCTTTTCAATCAGTTCTTCCAGGCTGGCGACACCGAGGGTGTCGAGCATGGCCTGGGTCTGCGCGGCATCCGGGCCAATGTGGCGGCGGATGAAGGCATCGTGCTGTTCCAACTGCTTGAGGGAAGGCTGGGTCATGGTGGGTGGATTCCTGTAAACACTAAGTGCTGCCGGCGCGCTGGTGCCGGGGGTTCCCGGCCTGTCCTGAACAGGCGCTGCCGAGGCGCATCCTGATCGGGAAAGTACCGGTAAAAATAGCAAAGTGGGCCGATGGCATTGGCCCGTTTCAATGTTGGTCTGCAGAACTTTAAAACGGAGAGAACCGTGACTGATCGTTTTCAAAAAACGATATCCGGTAATACTGGCGTGGCAGAGTCTGCTTGCCCAATCGTTATTGCTTGCCGGAACCGTGTCCCGGATTCTCCGGGGTCCGGACGGCGCGCATCTTAGCAATCGCAGTGATTACGGGCAATTCGTGCTCAATCAGGTCAAATATATGCTGGGGCAGGGGCGTATTTGTGACATATATCCTGTTTTAGCGCATCTGGCGTTATTTTGTTCTGCTGGTGCCGGAGGCTTCCGGCAGCGCGGCAGAACTGGACCATACTGATTGAATAACAAAATGCTGTTGGGGAAGCGGGCGCGGGCCAAGTATTTGGAGTCGATACTGGGCCTCAGGTCACAAACGGCCGCCGCGAGTACAGCGTCAATCCCAGGGATTCGGGGGCTCATCAACCGTGGTGCCATTGGCCTATATCAACACCTTGCGCTTCAAGGCGAGCCTGTTCTCACTGCTGCTCGTGGTCGCCATGTGCCTGTTTTTTATTCTGCTGGGTAACGGCAGCCTGCAATCCCTGCTGGCGAAAAACCGCGAGCAGCGCCATCTCAATTTCCAGTTTCAGATCACCGGGCTTTTGCAGGAGTCCCGTCAGGAGCTTGCGCGTTTGGCGGAACTGATGGCGCTCAACGCGCGCGGCAGGATTTCCTCACGCGAGGAGTTGCGCAAAAGCCTCGATCGCCAGTGGCCAATCCTGCAGCAGAGCTGGGATCTCCACGCCCTGAAAATCTATGACGCCGACAGCAAACCGTTACTGAACTGGGGGTCGCCCAACAACAACCTGAGTGCCGAGCAGGTGAGCGAGGTTTTGTTGCACGGCCAGCCACTGGAGCTGGTGCGCTGCGAACTGATCTGTGTACAGAGCCTGTCGGTGCCAATGCGCGCCCGCGACGGTGACTACCTGCTGCAAGTGGATCGACCGCTGACGGAGCAGCTGCGGCGCTTCCGGGAAATGACTGGCACCGACATCGGTATCCTGTCAGCCGTGCGCAGCGAGGCCCCGCGGGATGCCGGAGGCAGGTACCTGGCCGGCTGGCGCCGGGAAGTGCTCTCGCTGACCTCCCGCGAGCGGATGCTGCCGCTGCTGAACCGGGTGGCGGCGGAGGTGAAAACCTTGAACGGACTGCAGCGGGCACGGTCGCACGTACTGGCGCAACGCAAGTTCGACGTCCGCACCATGGGTGTGGATGTGGATCCGGCAGGGGCGCAGTTTGTGTTTATCGAGGATGTGTCCGCACAGGTGGAGCACATCGAGGAGTCGGTGCAGTTACTGCTATTGTTCTCGGTGCTCGGGGCGCTGATTTTCTGTGCTGCAGTGGCAGGTAGTTTGTGGCGGCCCATCGTGCGGTTGCGGCGGCTGGCGGACGCGTTGCCACTGCTCACCAACGGGCGCTTCAACGATGCGCGCCAGCTGATTCGACCGGTCCACAAATCCCTGGACCGGTTCGACGAGCTGGACGTGCTGGATAACACCGGCCTCACCGTGTGCGACCAGCTGGAAGATATGAACGACATTGTGAGCCGCAAGACCGCGCAGCTTGAACAGATTGCGATGCATGACAGTCTCACCGGGCTCGACAACCGTTACAGCCTGCTGGAGCAGCTGGAATTTCATCTTGAGCTGGCGCGCCACCAGCCGGAATCCGTGAGCGAGTGCAGTTATCTGTTCTTTATCGACCTGGACGACTTCAAGCAGGTAAACGACACCCTCGGCCACCAGAGCGGCGATGAACTGTTGTGTGTGGTGGCGCGCAGGTTACTGAGCGTGATGCGCTGTGGCGACATCGTGGCGCGACTTGGTGGGGATGAGTTCTGTGTGTTCGTGCGTTCGATTCGCGAGCCCGAGGCCTACCGGATTCTGGCGGAAAAACTGCTCAGCACCGTGGCACAACCGGTAAAAATTAGCGATGAACTGATCACCGTCACCATGAGTGTGGGGGTGGTGGCGGTAGAGGATAAAAACGAAACACTGGAATCCATTCTGCAGAAAGCGGATATGGCCATGTACCACGCCAAGCGCCACGGAAAAAACAAATACCAGCTGTATTCCCCCAGCCTTCCGGGGCTGTCGGTGACGGAGTCCGACGGTGTGGTCCTGCCGCTGGAACTGGTGACGGCCAAGCCGCACCGATAACTTAGCCTGCCTCTACTATCTGGCGCTGTTTTTCTCGCCTTTGCACATTTTTCCCGCCCGACACCGGCGCCTTTTGCCGCGCTGGTCTATCTTTAAATTACACCCGGCTTTTCTCCAGCGGCGAAGTTTGTCGAGCTGCCAGGCGCCGGGTAGGGGTTTACTGAACGAAGAAGTTCTTGAAGTCTGGGCTACAAGCCCGGCGCTGAGAGATTTGGGAGGGGCAACCTGTCGCATCGTTATGGCGAGTAAGATTTTCACCACCAACGACCAGCTGCTTGGCAGCTACCTGCGCAACCTGATGGAATCCGCCGGTTATTCGGTGCTCACCCAGAAAACCCGCATAGAGACTCCGCTGGAGCAGCAGGGAGGATTTGGCAATCTCGATTGGCACTCCGAACTTTGGCTGATCCACGATGCGGATCTCGCCAACGCCCAGCAGTTCCTGCAGCAGGCACTGTCTCGCGACAGCGCCTGATCTAGATCACTAGGAGCTTTTAGCGGAGCAGAATTACATCTGCTCCAGTACTTCGATGCCCAGCAGTCCGAGGCCGGTGGCGAGAGTACGCGCCACCAGGTCGCACAGCTGCAGGCGGCTCTGCTTGTCTTCCTCACTCACCCCTTCTTTCAGCACCGGGCAGGCCTCGTAGAAGCCCATGTAGGCACTGGCCAGTTCGTACAGGTAGGTACACAGCACGTGGGGGAAGGTGTCTTTGGCTACTTGGTCCAGCACTTCACCAAACTGGTTCAGCTTGATGGCGAGGGCGCGCTCGGCGTCGGTACCCAGTTTGATCTCACCGCTCAGCGCTGACGGCTCGACGCCGGCGCGGCGGAAGATGCTGCGCACACGGGTGTAGGCGTACTGCAGGTAGGGTGCGGTATTGCCCTCGAACGCCAGCATCGCGTCCCAGTTGAAGACATAGTCATTGGTGCGGGTTTTACTGAGGTCGGCATATTTCACCGCGCCAATGCCCACCACGCGGCCGATCTCGGCCTGCTGTTCCGCGCTCAGTTCCGGGTTCTTCGCTGCCACCAGCGCAGTGGCGCGCTCCACCGCTTCGTCCAGCAGCTCTGCCAGTTTCACGGTACCGCCGGTGCGGGTTTTGAACGGCTTGCCGTCGTCGCCCATCATGGTGCCGAAGGCGCAATGCTCGAGGGTTTGCTCGTCGGCGATATAGCCGGCCTTGCGGGCCACGGTGAAGGCCTGTTGCAGGTGCAGGGACTGGCGCGCGTCCACCACGTACAGGATGCGGTTTGCCTTCAGCACATTGGCGCGGTAGCGGATCGCGGCCAGGTCAGTGGTGGCGTACAGGTAGCCGCCGCCTTTTTTCTGAATGATAACGACACTGGGGTTACCTTCCTTGTCGGCCATTTCCGGCAGGAAAGCCACAATTGCGCCCTGGTCTTCCACCGCGATACCGCGGTCCATCAGGTCTTTTACCAGTACCGGCAGGTCGTCGTTGTACTGGCTCTCGGCATACACATCGCCGCGCTGCAGGGTGACGCCCAGTTTTGCGTAAATCTCTTCGGCGTGGCTGATGGAAATGTCGATAAAACGCTGCCACAACTTCAGGCAATCGGCGTCGCCGCCCTGCAGTTTCACCACATATTCCCGCGCGCGGTCGGCGAAGCCTTCCTCTTCGTCGAAGCGCACCTTGGCCTCGCGGTAGAACACTTCGAGATCCTTGAGCGCTACTTCTGCGTCCTGGTTTTGCATCTGGTCGGCCAGGTGCGCCAGCAGCATGCCGAACTGGGTACCCCAGTCGCCCATATGGTTCTGGCGGATCACCTTGTGGCCCTGGAACTCCAGCAGGCGCGCCAGCGCGTCGCCGATGATGGTGGTACGCAGGTGGCCCACGTGCATCTCTTTGGCGAGGTTGGGGTGGGAGTAGTCCAGAACCGCGATCTGCGGCTCGGTCACGGCGGCGATATTCAGGCGCTCGTCGGCGCGGGCAGAGGCCAGGGTTTCCGCCAGCCAGGCTTCGCTCAGGTGGATGTTGATAAAGCCGGGGCCGGCGATGTCCACTTTCTCGATCATCGGCTGGTCGCCGAGGCTGTCGACGATCTTTGCCGCCAGCTCGCGCGGATTGCTGCCCACTTTCTTGGCCGCGGCCATGGCGCCATTGGCCTGGTAGTCGCCAAAGCCCGCCTTCTTGGCCGGTGCCACCGCCGGGCTGCACTCAGCGGGGATACCCGCGTCGATCATGGCGGTCTGGAAGATGTCGTTGAGCTGCTGGCGAATATTCATAAGAGAGCGTGATCCGGCTTGGAATACTTGGACAATATAGAAGAAGGCGGGATTTTAATGTGCGCGGGGGGCTTTGCAACCGGCAGCACCCACCCTGACAGGTGGGGCCGCCGAATACAGGTCAGAAGCGCAGTCCGACAGAGAGGCTGCCGAGAGCCGGGGAGGTGTCCTCCATACGGTAGACGGTATAGTCGGCACTGAAGACCCAGTTGC
>NZ_DATCMV010000163.1:0-29235 GCF_036563125.1 Microbulbifer sp. | reverse complement strand
AATATTTCAGAGATATTCCTGGCGATCTAATTTTGTACAGATTCAGCGAAATGAAAATTGGATAGGAAAAGGCAGCGGACTCAGTACTCGCCGAGAAGAAATTCTTCGCCGTTACTTTTCAGCCAAAGCTGGCAAAGTCGCGCGGGTGGTTCATGGGGCTGACGCGGTTCCGCCCAGTCAATCAACTGGTAGTACACATCCCGTGACATCCGGCCCTGAAGCCCCGCACGAACTTCCACATAAGGAATAGGCAATGGAGGATCGCCAAACGGCTTGAGTAGAAGTGGGTGAGAATTATCCAGAGGAACCACATCACCGGTATTTGTGGTCAGAAGAATTTGCTCCCCGTCACGGGCAGCCTGAGTAACAAGGAAGGGTACATCTTCAACCCGGATTCGCCACTTCTCGACCGGAGTAACCAGATAGTAGTGGCGCCCCTCCCGCTTGAGAATACTGGCAAACAGAACCACCAGTGCGTGACGCTGGATTTCGGTCCCTTCGTGTATCCATCGCCCGTCTGACAGAATCACAAGATCCATGTCACCGCACAGGTCAGGATTCCAGCTGGCCACCGGAGGGTGGCCGCGGAATTCCTGCTGCAGCTTTTCGAGCTGCTGAAAGAGTGGCTCAGCCAAAGCTGCTTCCCGGGGTGGATGACGGGTTGTGGGAGCTCTGATTTGAAGGTTCCTGGCTCGCCTGGGGCTGCCCGCGGCGACCTGACATGTCGCCGATATGCACGCCCACATCCATGATGAACTCCATCAGGCCTGCACGATCTTCGATCACATCCGCGAAGGACTTGGAGTGATAGAGTTCCACGGCCCCCTGGACCAGTGCCCAATAGGTGGAATAGTAGTAATACGCCGGAACCTTCTTCAGGACCCCCTGCTCCATCCGGCGCTCGAAGACCCGATTCAGGGCCGAAGCATTGGAGTTGCGCAGCGCATGCAGCTCCGCGATCATCTCCGGTGCCAGATTCAGGGCGATTATCTTCTCCTCGAGCCTCTGGAACAGACGATCCCGCCCCGGGTCTGCCATGCGCGACTCGAAGTAAGCGCGCGCCGGCGCCGTGATATCACCCTGCTCGGCGGTTGCCACGGCGACCTTGATACGCTCGGTGAGAGACTTCTCGTAGTCCATCAATAGACGCATGTAAATCTCGGTTTTCGAGATGAAATGCTTGTAGATCGTACCCTTGCCGATATCTACCCGCTCGGCGATCTGCTCCACGGTGACCTTTTCTTCACCATGTTCCAGGAGCAGCTCCAGCGCCGCATCCAGGATACGCTGCTCCCGCGCCCGAAAACGCTGAACCTTTTCCTTTGCCTTATCCATACTTCCGACCTTAGCTGTCCGTACAATTGGAGACTGAAATTGACTATCCATTCATGAATGATAGGCAATTCCCCCGCGATGGAAAAGAAAATCAAAGTATCCGACGCCGAAAGCGCGAGACCCGGCGCCAATAGATGAACCTCCACACGGGAGTGGCACCTGCGGGTGGGCGATAGCGGCAGGCGGAAGCCCTAGCGCCGAATATTGATACTGCCGGTGAGAGAATCCGCAATAGCCAACGGAACTGTAGTTGTTATCATTGCCCGTTACCCGGCGTCCGGCGAAATTGTCGACGCCCACTGGATCAACACTGGATAGATGGCCTTCTGATGCAGCAATCCCTGAGCACCCTACTGGACGTAGAACGACTGGACAGCAACCTGTACCGCAGCCGCGCGCATGTGGAGAACTACCGCAAGGTACTGTTCGGCGGGCAGGTCCTTGGCCAAGCCCTGATGGCCGCAGCACGCACCGTAGAGGACCGCCTACCCCACTCACTGCACGCCTACTTCCTGCGTCCGGGCTCCAGTGAAATGCCGGTCATCTACGATGTAGATCCCATCCGCGACGGCGGAAGCTTTACCACCCGCCGGGTGGTTGCTCGCCAGAACGGCAAGGCCATCTTCAATATGTCCTGTTCGTTCCAGATCGCCGAGCCCGGCTTTGACCACCAGGCCGAAATGCCCACCGACGGCATCGTTCCTCCGGAAGAGCTGAAGAACACGCAACAGTTGGCCGAAGAAGCCGGGATGAACGGAGAAATCAGCAACCAACGACGGTATATGGTGGACTTCCGCCCGATCGATCCCATGAGCTACTTCGACTCCGAGATTCGCGAACCCCGGGGTATGTTCTGGTTCCGGGTAGATGGCGAACTGTCCGACGACCCCATCGAACACCGCAGCGCCATTTGTTACGCCTCGGACATGGCCCTGCTCGGCACCAGCCTGTTACCGCACAAAATCAGTCTGTTCGATCCACACCTGATGCCGGCAAGCCTCGATCACGCCATGTGGTTCCACCGGGAGTTCCGCGCCGACGAGTGGTTGCTCTATGTTACCGATAGCCCCTCCGCCAGCGGCGCCCGCGGCTACTGCCGCGGTCAGATCTTCTCGCGCGATGGCCGTCTGGTGGCCTCTACCACCCAGGAGGGACTGATCCGCCTGATCAAGGGTTGATCAACTCCGGCCTTTTTAAAAAAACTGCTAAATTTAATAAAATCAGTGGTTTACAGGAGCTCGGCGGCTGCTATAATGCCGCCCACTTCGCAAGGAAGCACGAGCAAAAAGCTCAAAACGTCGGTGAGTAGCGCAGCCTGGTAGCGCACTTCGTTCGGGACGAAGGGGTCGGAGGTTCGAATCCTCTCTCACCGACCATTTCTTTTCTTTCCCGCAAAATCCCACTTATTCCACACTTTTCATCTCCCTGCGGGCACTGATACTTTCTCCTGTTGTCACATGAATTGTCGCGCGCGGCGTCCGATTACACTCGCCTCGCACATCCTGTTACGCACGTAGAGCTGAGTTCAACCAATGCCTTTCTTTTTGCGACTAGTAGCCCTCCTTGCTGCCCTGGTTTTCGCCACCGGAGCACTGGCCGCCGATCCTGAGTACTATGACATCCTCTATAAGACCCGCATGAATCCAGAAGACGGTGTCGCTGAGGTATCCATCACGCTTAAGGGGCGCGAGCTACCGGACGAACTCACCCTCCACATTGATAAGGACCGGCACCTGAATTTCGAGGGCGGTAAAAGCTTGGAATTCGTGGGGAATAAGGTTGTCTGGCACCCCAAAGGCAAGACTTCGTCGATCCGTTACGACTTTGTCATCGACGAAAAGAAATCCAGAGGACGCTACGACTCCCGCATCACGGATAAGTGGGCAATCCTTCGCAGCGACAAGATGATCCCGCCGATCTCCGCACGTGCCCCCAAGAATCTTCACTCGCGAGCCACCCTGGAAATCGACGCGCCGGACAAGTGGAATGCGCTCACCCCGTATGTAAAAGATGAAAAAGGGATCTTCCAGCTGAAAGATCCGGGCCGTCGCTTTATCCGCCCGAAAGGCTGGATGATTGCCGGGCATATTGGTAGCAGACAGGACATCATCGACGGTACCGACGTCGTTATCTCTGCTCCCCGCGACGAGAATATCCGCAGGCAGGATACCCTCGCCTTCCTTAGCTGGACCCTGCCCGAACTCAAAAAAGTTTTCCCTCAGTTCCCGCAAAAGCTACTGATCGTGATGGCTGGCGACCCTATGTGGCGCGGCGGACTTTCCGGGACACGCTCCTTGTTTATGCACGCGGACAGGCCACTGATTTCCGGCAATCGCACCAGTAGCCTGTTGCATGAACTGGTACACGTTGCCACCGGTATTCGCGGCGACAAAGAGAGTGACTGGATCGTTGAAGGTCTCGCCGAGTACTACTCCCTGAAGACGCTCCGCCGCACCGGCGGGATCAGTGAGCGGCGTTACCAAGAGGCCCTGGAAGATTTGGCGAATTGGGGGAGCAAGTCCCCCAACCTGCTGGTAAAGCGCTCGTCAGGTCCGGTTACCGCGAGGGCCACAGTGGTACTCCACGAAATTGATACCGCCATCCAGCAATCCAGCAATGGGAAATCCAGCCTGGATGACGTGGCCAAAGCACTCGCCTCCGAGCGCGGCGAAGTGACTCTGAAAAAATTCCGTGCACTCGCGGAAAAAGAAGCGGGAGCACCACTGCCACAACTCGAGCGCACATTTCTTGAAGGCAAAAAAAAGCCCTGACGACGGGGGGGGGAGAGCGTCAGGGCCAAGACCATTAGGAGTGAAACTTGGAGGATTTCATCCTTACAACACACTGGGCACCCGTATGGAGGAAGGCGCCCGGCCGGCACTACTAAACACGACTTGGGGGAAATGTGTGCTAGCCAGCTACACTCAGTATTAGCCACACCCCGAGGATTGCCAGTTCGCCGCGAAAAAAACTTAGAACAATTGGGGAATAGAAAGCCCGGTTCCATTTCAATGGGTTATTACGCCGTCAACACGCGCACTTTCCGAGCAAATTTGTGCCTAATTCAATTAACGTCAGACTTACGCTTGACTAATCCCCGGCAAACCATAGAATAGCACCCTCTTACACGCCGAGGCGCACGTAAGTATAAGAAAACACTAGGTTTTTTATCCCTGACCCGATAGAATCCGCGACGTTTTCAAAACACCTAAGGCTAGGTGGCAGAGTGGTCATGCAGCGGACTGCAACTCCGTGTACGCCGGTTCGATTCCGACCCTAGCCTCCATTTTCTCCCGGTCTTACTCTAAGGCTGGTATTTCACTAGCGGATAAAACTGCCGCCAGCTGAAAGCCCTATCCGCCCGGATGGTGGAATTGGTAGACACAGGAGACTTAAAATCTCCCGACCTTTTGGTCGTGCCGGTTCAAGTCCGGCTCTGGGCACCACAATACTCTCCTTTAAAATTTCTCTGGAAACTACCGAATTACGGCATCCGCTGTAACTGCTCGTTTCCGTCATTTACGCATTACCGGTACACATTCGTTACACCGTCTAGCGCTACCTACTCAAGGTACTTTTCCACCACAGGCGAATATTTTTCATAGCCGTCATACAGGCCCTTTGTGGCAGGAAGAGCTAAAAGCGGCGAGAACGTTGCCTCACTACCCAGCAAACTCTCCATCAACCTGGCCTGCGATATCGCCATGGATTTCAGCGCTTGCTTAGGCTCATCGGACCTGATTGCCGCATCGTAAAGCGCAATACGCGCCGGCGCGTCGTAAGCCACCTGGTTTACCACCCCTTTCTCGTACCCAAACCAAACGCCGAGCGTAAAAGCTGGCAGAGCTGTGAATAGCGCTGTAACAAACGATTTTGCCATGGTCAGAATCCCGGAATTCATTTGCCCCAGTGTAGCGAAGAGATAGCGGCTACGATCACTCAGGCTCCGCCTTGCCATCTTGTTGCCACCTGATTTTGCGTTTTTGTCGCACTGGCATGCACACTCTTTCTCTCCTAGGCTTTTCAGCGACAAGCAACTTCCCAACAAAACTCTATGGCCGCTTCCGCGCCCCGCCTATGAGCATCAGCTTTTACCTTCTGGCCAGTATTTACGTAGTGATCCTGCTTGTGGCATCGGTGTGGATCTGGCGACGCACCCAAGTAAAAACACATTGGGCGCTACGCGAATCCTTGCAGCTACTTATTGCCATGAGTGCCAGGCTGGCCTGTTCGGCACGACATCTTTCCGGATTTAACGACGCCCGTATTCGCCGAGACCTACGCACTTACTCGCCTCTGTTTACACTGATCCGGGTCCGCCACAGCGGGTATACCACGTCGGCCAGCCTGCTGAATTGCATCAAGGAACGCGCGCATTTTAATCCGTCACTGGGCGCTCAACTCGACGATAACAAAGCAGAAAAATACAGTGGGGTAAAAACACCAGAATCTAAGGGCAGGTTCCGTGAAAAAACGGGTAAGGGGTACATTGATGGGCCGCTGCAAACGCTGCTGTCGGCACTCACCAAAGAAGATAACCGACTAGGCCTTGAGACACGCGCGCTGCTGGTGATGCGAGAAGACGAAGTAATCGCAGCGGCCTACGGTGCCGACATTGCGCCGAGCACGCGCCTACTGGGTTGGTCGATGAGTAAAAGTCTGCTTGCCATGCTATGGGGGCGGATGGAGACACTTGGCCTTGCAGACATTCATCAGAGTCAACTCTTTCCCGAATGGGAAGACGATGACCGGAGCACGATCACACTTAAAAACATGCTGCAGATGTGCGACGGTCTGGCGTTTGACGAAACCTACCGGCCCGGCTCCGACGCAACTCGCATGCTTTTTGGTAGCAGCAACCGTCCTTCCCGCTATGCACTGGCGCGCCCGCTGATCCATAAACCGGGGATGCATTTTTCCTACTCTTCCGGTACGACCAACCTGTTGGCGCGTTGGATGCATCTGCAGCTCGGTGGTTCTGGCGCTGCCGCACATTTTCTGCAGCAGGAATTGCTGGCGCCTCTTGGATTACAGCGCACTTATTTTGAAACAGACTCGGAGGGTATTTTTGTGGGCAGCTCCTACGCCTATGCCTCTGCCGAAGACTGGGGAAGACTTGGCGCACTGATGCTGAGCAACGGTTGCGTCGGTCGGCAGCGCATTCTCAGCAGTGACTGGATAAGGCGCGCTACCGAGCCGAACAGCAGCGTCAATGATTCGAGGTATGGCTATCAGTTCTGGCTGAATTGCGGCGGCAAGCTTCCGCCGCTCTATCCTCAACTGCCCCCAGACAGCTACCTCATGCTGGGTAACCGAGAGCAGAAACTGATGCTCTCCCCCGCTCACGGCGTCGCGATTGTACGCTTGGGATGGTCCTCCAAGCCCTACCCGGCCGAGCGGCGATTTGGCGAAATACTGGCGCGATTGCACTAAAGGCCAGCCCGCACAATTTTATCCGCGCTAGCCGTGACGATTTTCCAGCATGGCCAGGAAAATCCTTGATTCGTCCGGAGTGAATTCCAATCCGTATTTATTTACCACCGCCATAAAGCGCCGAATGTAATGACTGCGCACCGGACCGTAAGGTGGCATCCACCGGTCTGGCCCTTTGTCCCCCTTGCTCTGGTTGCGCCCGTCGTCCACCAGCCACAAGTTGTCAGGATCTTCCGCAAACCGTCGTTTTTTCGCCACACTCCAGCCAGCGGCACCGTGATCATGGGCCCATTTCAGCGGAACTATGTGCTCGACATCCAGATCCGATGCCTTTTCATAAAATTCGCCGGTATACGGGTCCATCCACAAGCCGGATGCGACCTTGCATTGGGTTTTACCGGTAAAGACAACCGGTGCCAGAGAGTAGCGAATCAACAGCTCGTGGCGGGTATCCTGGCAGTCCCGGTCAAAATCCGACCAGCCAGGTAGCCACTCGTGGCGCTTGTAGGGCTGCCCGCTCGCCTTGTCGGCGAGCAACAGCAGCGGAGAAATAAGAAACAGAAAAAGAAAGGGAGAAAAGGCTCTGTAGACTGCTGGCCTCTGCACGGATCACTCCATTGTCGCGTTATTGCTCGAATGGAACGATCGTACAGCAAGAGTCGCGGCGCGAAAATCACCGCCAAGAAATATTGAGGAGTGCGTCAGAGTTCCCGGGTCAGAGTTCCCGGGGATCATCCGCGGTGAGCGCCGGCCACGCCGCGCGCAGGTAGATGAACATGGTCCACAAAGTGAGCGCAGCTGCCACGTACAGCAGGACATAACCGATTGTTTCCATCACCGGAAACTCACGCACATCAAATGCCAACAGCACGATAATCGCGGCCATCTGTGCCGTGGTCTTGATCTTGCCGATATAGCTGACGGCAACACTACTTCTGAGGCCCAGCTCGGCCATCCACTCGCGCAGCGCAGAGACCGCAATCTCGCGCCCGACAATAATCGCCGCGGCGATGGTGAAAAAGATGTAGTTGTGCAGGTCGACTAGCAGCACCAACGCAGTAGCGACCATCAATTTATCGGCCACCGGATCGAGAAACGCGCCAAACGGGGTACTCTGGTTCAGCTTGCGGGCGATATAGCCATCGAGCCAGTCGGTGGCGGCAGCGAGGGAAAAAATCACCGCGGAGGCGATATAGCTCCACTTGTAGGGAAGGTAAAAAACCAGCACAAATACCGGAATCAGCGCCACGCGCAGCAGGGTTAATTGGTTGGCGAGAGTCATGCTGATCCTTTCACATTTGCTGAACACACCACGTCGGCAGTGCGTAACTTAGCAATCTGAAGAAAAAAAATAAACGCCAATGGTACATCCAGTGGCCACAAATCACTCGTTATGCAGCGCGGAGTATATATCCTGAGCGAGTTTGCGGCTTACTCCTTCTACACTCGCGAGCTCATTGACGGAGGCGCGCAGTATCTCCTGCAGCCCGCCAAAGTGATGCAGCAGTGCCCTGCGGCGCGCCGGGCCAACCCCGGCAATGCCTTCCAGCGGGGATTCCCGCCGTTTCTTGTCGCGCCGCTGGCGGTGACCGGTAATCGCAAAGCGGTGAGCTTCATCGCGCACCTGCTGGATAAGGTGGAGTGCGGGCGAGTCCGATTCGAGTACCAGCTCCCGGTTGTCCGCCACCACGTGCAGGGTCTCGAAACCGGCCTTGCGGGTGGTGCCCTTCGCTACCCCGATAATCTGTACCCCGGTCACTCCCAGTTCGTTCAGGGAATCCACCGCCTGGCGCACCTGACCTTTGCCACCGTCGATCAACAGAATGTTGGGGAAGCGCCCTTCACCACTGGAGAGACGGGTATAGCGCCGCTTTAGCGCCTGCCCCATGGCCGCGTAATCATCTCCGCCGGCGATCCCCTCGATATTGAAGCGTCGATAGTCAGATTTTACCGGGCCACCTGTATCGAAAACCACACAGGATGCTACCGTCGCCTCACCACTAGAGTGACTGATATCGAAGCACTCCAGTCGCTCCGGCAGTTCTTCAAGGCGCAACACCTGCTGGAGGTTTTCAAACCGGTCCTGCAGTTTTTGCTGGGACGCGGTACGACTCTGCAGATTCTGCTGAGCGGCCTGCTGCGCCATTTCCACCCAGGTAGCACGATTGCCGCGCAGCTTGTTGGCCAGTTGTACTTCCTTACCTGCCCGTTCCGTTAGCGCCTCCGCGAGGACATCCTGGTCCTCCAGAGATTCCGAAACCAATACCTGCCGTGGTATTTCCCGGTTTGAGCCCAGATAAAATTGCGGAATGAATGCGGACAGCAGTTCCGACGTATCCAGCCCCAGCTTTTCACTGGGGAAGTAGCTGCGGCTGCCGAGAATCCGCCCTTGGCGAATAAACAGCACATGTACACAGCAGAGCCCGCCGGCGGTGGCCACGCCGAGCACGTCAACGTCCCCACCGCCGCTCTCCGCCACCTGATCGGATTGCAGGCGACGCAGCGCGACGATCTGATCCCGCAGCCGCGCCGCCTTTTCAAATTCCAGTGCTACTGACGCCCGCTCCATCTCATCCGCCAGTTCGCGGATGATGCTGTCACTTTTGCCGGCGAGAAACATCTCTGCATGGCGCACATCCGCCTGGTAGTCCTCGGGAGAGATAAAGTCGACACAGGGCGCGGTACAGCGCTCTATCTGATATTGCAGGCATGGGCGGGAGCGATTGGCAAATACACTGTCTTCGCAGGAGCGGATGCGAAACGTCTTCTGCAGGAAATTCAAACTGTCGCGCACGGATGAAGCGTTGGGAAATGGCCCGTAATACTGCCCCGCCTTTCGTTTTGACCCGCGGTGGAAGGCAATTCTCGGAAAGGTGTCTTTACTGGAAAGAAAGATATAGGGGTAGCCCTTGTCATCTTTCAGCATGACGTTGTAGGGAGGCCGCTGGGATTTAATCAGGCTCTGCTCCAGCACCAGCGCCTCGGTTTCGCTGCGGGTTACCGTTACCTCGATTTCCGCAATTTTTTCCACCAGCGCCATGGTTTTGGCGGTAAGCCCGGTTGCGCGGAAGTAACTGCCAAGCCGATTGCGCAGGTTTTTCGCCTTACCGACATACAGCACCTTACCCTGGTCGTCAAACATCTGGTAAACGCCGGGTTTGCGGGTGACGGTGGAGAGGAAACGTTTGCTGTCAAACATCGGCAGTTTCTATCTATCTTTGGGTGATCTTCGAGAATAAAAAAACAGGGGCCCGCGTGGGCCCCTGTTTTATCGATTTTGAATCGGGAAGCACATACCCATCAACAAATGCTACATCGCTTCTTCCGGATCAAGAATATTGTGCTTCACCGCAAGCAGGGTCAACTCCACATCGGAATGCAGCCCCAACTTCTCAAAAATCCGGTACCGGTACGTGTTCACGGTTTTCGGGCTGACGGAGAGTGTTTCCGCAATTTCGGAAACCTTGTTTCCATTGACGATCATCACCGCCGTCTGTAACTCGCGCTCAGAGAGGTCTTCGAACGGCGATGAACCACCACAGACGTTGCGCAATGCCAGGCGGGTGGCCATGGAGCTACTGATGTAGGTCTCTCCGGCCATTACCGCACGAATCGCCCGCACCATTTCGTCCAGGTCCGCACCTTTGGTAACGTAGCCCCGGGCACCAGCCTGGATCAAGCGACTGGGAAACAGGTCGTCATCCAGTGCACTTACTGCCACTACTTTGGCCTGAGGAAAGCGGGGGATGAGTTTTCGGGTAGCTTCCAATCCGCCCATGCCGGGCATACGCACATCCATCAGGATGACATCCACCTCGGACTCCCGCACAAAAGCAATGGCCTCTTCGCCGCTTTTGGCTTCACCCACCACTTCTATATCTTCAACGTCACCGAGCATGCGCGAAATGCCCATACGCACAAGGTCGTGATCGTCTACCACTAAGACTTTGATCAAATTAGCCCCAACCACGGATATTCAGACGATCCCGCGCAAGAATTTCCTACTAAAACCTCTTTGCGCAAAACCGAGTTTCTTGTTATTGCTCGCGGGTTATTCCCGCAAAGATCCATCCACAGAGCCCTTGGAGAACATACCAGACAAACCACTTGCTGCAAAGCGCGTCCGCACGGATAACCAACAGCAAAAACCAAGAAAATATTTAAAATATCCAGTCAAAAATAATGGTGAGAATTAACCAGACAAGACTTCGTGCTACCACCATACTCTTTGCACCATTGGAGCTTCTGCCGTTGCTTGTTAACCCCCGTGGATTACGCGGCCTCGCAGAGGGTACCCTAGGCCCCCCTGAATAAGAGAGATTTGTATTCCTTGATGGTCGAGGAATAAAGTTCTCTTAAGTGCGCCCGAAAAACACCGCCCAGTCACCATCTCAGCTTCCGAATCGCCACTTCGTCGTTACGGGTAAAAGCGCGGTTCTGGCTCCAGCGTCACCCCGAATTTCTGCTCTATATCCCGGGCAATATCCCGGGCCAGCGCCACCACTTGACTGCCGCAGCGGTGCCCGGGATTGACCAGGACCAACGCCTGGCGATCATGCACCCCTACTCCGTCATTTTGAAACCCACGCCAACCCGCCTGATCGATTAACCAGCCTGCGGCCAGCTTCCAGTGATCCCCTGCAGCGAAAGCCACCAATTGCGGGTGCTTCTGTTTCAATTCGCTGTAGAGGGACTCATCCACCACCGGATTCTTGAAGAAACTGCCGGCATTGGGAATCTCCACTGGATTCGGCAATTTACTGTTGCGGATGTCGATCACCGCCGCCGCCACGTCCGCCGGGGTCAGCGCATCGATTGCCTGTGCATGCTCGGCGAAGTACTGCTGCAGTGCGGGATAGGCAATCTGCGGTTGCCAGGTTGCAGGCAAATTCAGCACGACCTCGCAAATCAGGTATCGGTCCTTGCCGTCGTTTTTGAACACGCTGTCGCGGTAACCGAACTCGCACTGTTGCGCGCTGAAAGTAACCAGATCTCCACTGGCAATCTCCATCGCGGTCAACTGCTCAAAACTGTCCTTGAGCTCTACGCCGTAAGCGCCGATGTTCTGGATGGGGGCAGCACCGATATTGCCCGGGATCAGGGCAAGATTCTCGAGGCCGCCCAGCCCCAACTCGACACTGCGCATGACCAGTTGATGCCAGTTCTCTCCGGCGGCCGCGCGTATCCGCATTCCGCCCTGCCAGGGCTCAAAAGAGAGCCCCTTGAGCCCGACATGCAGTGCCAGGCCCGGAAAATCGCCGGTGAGCACAATATTGCTGCCGCCCCCGAGGGGCAGGATCGGCAGCTGCTGTTCTCGGGCAAACGCCAGCGCCTCGCGCAGCTCTTCAAGCGTGGTCGCCGCGCAAAAGTATTTGGCGCGTGCAGCGATGGTCATGGTGTTGAAAGGTTGTAAATCGACGTCAGTCTGAATCATGGAATTCCGGTGCTACTGCAATCGCGGGGGAGGAAATCGTCGATTCTGCCCCGCCGGCGCCACAAAAATTATGCAAAAAGGGCTCGCATCCGCTCGAGGTCCTGTTCCGTATCCACCCCGCCAGGAACTTCTTCGCAGGCATCAGCTACGTGAATGGCGTGGCCGTTGTACAGGAAGCGGAGCTGTTCCAGCGCCTCAAACTGCTCTATGGGTGCCATGGGCCAGCTGACAAACTGGTTCAGCAGCCCCGCCCGGTAAGCATAGATCCCTATATGGCGGCGCGGGTTCAAACCCTCTGGCAGCGTATTGCGCTCACGGGCAAAGGCATCTCGCGGCCAGGGGATAGGCGCCCGAGAGAAATAACGCGCCAGCCCGGAACACTCCGCCACCACCTTGACGATATTGGGATTGAGGAAGTCTTCGCAGGAGGTAATCGGTTCCGCCAGGGTAGCCACACCGGCGGCCGTGTTACTGGCGAGGTTTAGCGCCACCTGATTGATAACCGCTGGCGGAATCAACGGCTCGTCGCCCTGCACATTCACCAGAATCCGATCTGCGGCGGCACCCAGAGCGGTCGCCACCTCCTGCAGCCGATCCGTACCTGAGGCGTGCTCGGCACGGGTCATACACACATCGCCGCCGAAACCGCGCACCACGTCGGCCACCCGGGCATCATCGGTGGCGACAATCACCCGCTCGGCCGCACTTTCCCGCGCGCGTTCGTATACCCGCTGCACCATGGTTTTACCGGCAATCTCCGCCAGAGGCTTGCCCGGCAAGCGGCTGGAACCATAGCGGGCGGGAATGATCACGTCGAAGGAGAAAGAAAGACTCTGCTCTGTCATACGGACTTGAAGCTCTCGAGATGTTGGTGAATACGCTGGTAAAGCAGATCCGGTAGCTGCGCCGTGGCCTCCATGGCCCACCAGTGGCACTGCCAGAAATCCCGGCATTTCACCGCGTCTTTCATGGTCATGATCACCGGAGTAATGCCGTCCAGTTGCAGCTCCTGCTGGCTGTACTGGTGGTGATCGGGAAAGGCCATTTCCATCACCGTATACCCGAGCTCTCGCAGGGCGTCGAAAAAACGCTTGGGATTGCCGATGGCAGCGACGCCGTGGCAAGGACCAATCTCCGGGCCGGACTCCAGCTTCAGGGTTGAAGTCTGATCGAGATTGAACTGATGCCAGCGGGACGGCACCAGCTCCATGGCGAAATCGATCTGCTCGCCACACTGGGACAACACCAGCTCGGAGGCCTCGCCATTTACCACCACCATATCGACATCTTTCAGCCGGGCCGGGGATTCGCGCAGGGGGCCACGAGGCAAAAGGTGTTCGTTACCAAGACCCCGTTGCCCGTCGATGACACAGATTTCGAAGCTGCGCCAAAGCCCGTAATGCTGCAGGCCATCATCGGAGAGGATCACGTCACAACCGTGCTCCGCGATCAGCGCTTCGGCGGCTTCCACGCGTTTTGGGGATACCATGACCGGTAAACCGGTCATCAGGTGCAGCATCAGCGGCTCGTCGCCGGATTCCAGGGGGTGGGATTGGGCTGTGACATTGTAGGGATAGTGCTTGGCGCGACCGCCGTAACCGCGGCTGATAATACCGGGTTTGCGCCCGCGCTCCTGCAACCAACGCCCCAGCTCCGCCACCAGCGGCGTCTTGCCGACGCCACCAACGGTGATATTGCCCACCACAATGACAGGTACAGGTAGAGGGGCGGGCTGATTGCGCTGTTTACGCCAGCGGCTGCCATGGCGGAAGGCCATTTCCAACGGCGCCAACAGCGGCAGGTGAGATCCAGAGTTGGCCCCGCCTTCAGTGGCGGGATACCAGCGTTTGTTCAACCAGTCTTCCAGCGACATTGCGCACTGCGCTCCTTTTTGGTTGGTCCCTGCGTTCTTCACCAGAAATCTCTGCCCCTGGTGATTCAACCCGGTCCGCGCCCGCAGGCCGGTACCGCGAACTCGTGTCAGCTGATATCACTGTTCTGCTGTTGCAGTAGCAGTGCATAACGCCCGCCTTTCGCCAGCAGCTCACTGTGGGTACCGCTTTCGACGATACGGCCCTGATCCATCACCAAAATACAATCGGCGTTTTCGATGGTGCTGAGACGGTGTGCAATGACAAACGTGGTACGGTTTTTCATCACCTCCGCCAATGCGGCCTGAATATGGCGTTCCGAAGCATTGTCCAGCGCGGAAGTGGCTTCATCCAATACCAGTAGCGGGGAATCTTTCAACAGTGCACGCGCAATCGCGAGACGCTGGCGCTGACCACCGGAGAGGATCTGCGCATTGTCACCGAGTACCGTCTGTACGCCCTGTGGCAACTCTTCGATAAAGCTGCGCGCATGCGCCAGGTCAATCGCGCGCTGCACTTCCGCCTCGGGCTTGTCTTCCAGCTCGCCATAGGCGATGTTCCGGTACACCGTATCGTTGAACAGTACGATGTTCTGGGATACCAAGCTGATCTGTTCGCGCAGGGAAACGACCGGCACCTGGGTGATATCCACCCCATCCAGCAGAATACGCCCGGACGTCGGCTCATAGAAACGGGACAGCAGGCTGACCAAGGTGCTCTTGCCTGAGCCGGAGGCGCCGACCAGGGCGACAGTCTGCCCGGGCTGCACACTGAAATCGATATCACTCAGCACCGCTGGGCCGTCTTCGCTGTAGCGGAAACCGAGGTGCTCGAAGGTCACCGTACCGGTGACCGGGCTCGGCAGCTGCAGGGTGCCACCTAGCGGCTCCTTGGGCGCGTCAAACACTTCGAAAATACTTTCCGCCGCGGCAATGCCCTTCTGAATTTCCGCGTACACCTCTGAGAGATTGCGGATGGGTTTTGCCAGGGATGCGGCAGCACCGATATAGGAGGCAAATACGCCCGGGGTCATGGACTCCACCATCCCCGGCGCCAGCGCAAACCACACCAGCACCGCCGTCGCCAGCCCCACCATGATCTGGATGACCGAGACACTGGCGTTATCCGCCACCACAAGTTTCATGAACTGCTGGCGGTTGGCGTTGCTGGCCGCCTGGAAGCGGGCATTTTCATATTTGCGCCCACCGTACATGCGCACCACTTCATAGCCATTGATCGCTTCCTGGGTAACGTGGGTTACGTCACCCATGGTGTTCTGGATACGATGGCTCAGCTTGCGGAAGCGCTTGCCCACCACACTGACGATGGCGGCGATAATCGGTACAAACAGGAAGAAGGTCAGGGTCAGCTTCCAGTTCACCATCAGCAGATAGGTCAGCAGACCGATGGCGGTGAATGAGGAGCGGATGATCACCTTCAGGGATTTGGTGATCGAGTTGGTAACCTGCTCGACGTTGTAGGCCACTTTGGAAATCAGGTAGGCGCCGGTATAACGGTCAAAATAGGCGCTGGGCAGCTGCCCAATATGCTCAAACAGCTCGGTGCGCAGTTGGTGGATCACCGCCCGCGCCACATAGGCGAGGCCGTAACTGCCGACAAAATTGCCGATGGCCCGCAGGCCGATAATCACCAGCATCACCAGCGGTACCAGCCAGCGCGCCGTCTCCTGCGGCATAACACCGCCGGCAAAAAACTTCGCCACATACTGCGACAGGAAGCCCCTGCCCTGTTCGATACCCACGCCCACCGCATCCAGCAGCAGCTCGGTGACGGCAATCAACAGCACTTCCATACTGGAAAACAGCATGAAGCCGAACACCGCGATTACGAACAGCGGCCATTGAGGAATGGCGTAGGCTAAAAGGCGACGATAAGTCTGGGCACCGTGCTGGGGTTTCAGCACCGGCTGGGAAGATTTTTCCATAAAACTCTTGGCAGCGTGTTCTCCGCAAATCGCCAGCTACCGCGCCTGCAGCGCGGCAGATGGCAACTGGGCGCGGCTGCAGCCACGCCCGGCGTTCAACACTTTATAGATTACTGTTCGTCCGGCTGCCGCGTGGTGATACTGAGATGGACAAATCCCAGCTGGCCGGCGGCATCCATCGCACGAACCACCGCCTGATGTTCTGCGGTGGCATCCGCGGTAATGATCAGCGGGCGATTGTACTCGCCGCCCGACACTTCCGACAGTGCAGATTTGAGCGTCGCCAGTTTCTTGTTGATGAGCGCGCGCCCATCCACCGAGTAGGAACCGTCCGCATTGATCAGAATCTCAATGGTAGACGGCGGACTCTCTGCCTGTGGCCCGGCGGCCTCCGGCAGGTTCAGCTGGAGATGACTCTCTTTGGTAAAGGTGGTAGACACCATGAAAAAGATCAGCAGCAGGAATACCACATCAATCAGTGGCGTGAGGTTTACCCCCTCCTGCTCTATGCTCTGGCGACGGAATTGCATCGTGCGCTCCTGAATCCGGGGTTATCTTCAGGCTGCTTCGACGCGACGGTCGCTGTGCAGGGCATCCACCAGTTTGACCGCTTCCTGCTCCATGGTGACCACAATAGAGTCCACCCGACGCTGGAAGTAGCGATGCGCCATCAGCGCGGGAATTGCCACACTCAAGCCCGCCGCAGTGGTAATCAGGGCCTGAGATATACCGCCCGCCAGCACACCGGCATTACCGGTGCCTTCCAGCATGATCGCAGTGAATACCTGGATCATGCCCACTACGGTACCGAGCAGACCGATCAACGGCGCTACCGCAGCAATGGTACCCAGTACATTCAGGAAGCGCTCAAGGTCGTGAACCACCTGGCTGGCGGCCTCCTCAATACTATCTTTCATGACTTCACGGCCATGTTTCGAATTGGACAGTCCGGCGGCGAAAATGCGACCCAGCGGACTGGAATCGCGTAGTTCGCGGATCTTTTCCGTGGTCAACTGGTTGCTTTTGAGGCTGGTCCAAACTTCACCGAGAAGGGCCCGCGGGGCGATCTTGCGCTCGTTCAGCGTCCACAAACGCTCAATAAAAATCGCAATTACAGCCACGGAACAAAGCAGAATTGGCAGCATCAGCCAGCCGCCGGATTTTATTATTTCTAACACTTTTTCATTGCCCCAAAACAGCGGAACGGAATCTGTTGAGTAACTGGCCAACGGGCCTTCAGTTCAAGGCCTGAGACTCTACCACAGGTATTGGCCACGGCTAAGCGCCGCCGGGGCATGAATTTCATCCCTGTGAACAGGATTGCAATTCGAGTCCCCGCCGCCACAGCCCCCCGCCCTACGGCACATCGCAACGTGGCAAACTGACAAGAGGCGACGACACGCAAAAAACTGGGCACACAAAAAAGCCGCCCGAAGGCGGCTTGCAACAAGCAACACGGCGGAACGGTTTTACTTGCCGGGGCGCTCAGGACGCGCAGGTTTTTCCGGGCGCTCGGCCTTTTCTGCGCGCTCCGGTTTTGCCGGGCGCTCTGCACGCTCGGCCTTGGCCACACGCTCGGCGCCCTCAGAACGCATCGCCTGTTTTTCAGCGCGCGCGTCAGCACGCATGGTCTTTTTGGCATCCATGCTGGCGTACTGATCCGCCTTTTCCGGACGGTTGGAACGGATGCCGCTGATTACTTCACCCAGGTTCACACCGAGGCTTTTGGCAATCTGGCCCCAGCCCATACCATCTACCTGACGCATACGCAGCACTTCATTCAGCGATTCATCGGCGGTCAGGCCCATCTCGCCTTCCAGCGCAGCAGCAGCGGAGCTAGCGGCCAATTTTTCGGCCAGCGCCATGGTAATTAGCACATTGCCGTATCCCATGCCCTTGTGGCCTTCGGTGCCCTCTTCCACTTCGATCTCGACAGTGACTTCGGTGGATTCAGTGGTTTCACCAGTTTCCTCGGTGCCTTCTGGCAGCGGCTCCACATAATGGATGCTGCCGTCACGCAGCCCGGCAACAACAGTCTTGGAGTATTCTTCGTCACCGAAGAAATCGCTGAAGTAACCGGCGATACGGTCGCCAGGAACGCTGTTTGCAACTTCCACCACCTCAACATCGGTAGTTTCCGTGTGCGAAATGACATCGTCCGCCCATACCAGCGGCACGCTCACGATTCCCACCAACGCCGCCGCAATGGCAGTGGACTTAAATGGAATTTTCATCGCCGTTTTCTCCTGTTAAACGTAAATTGGCCGCCGGTTAAACAACCGGTTGCACTCACTTTTACCAAAATATCAGTTTGCCGGACGGTAACTGATCTGCACGCCAAAGCCCTGGTCCGGGCTGCCATCGGAAAGTCCCAGATAGGCGTACACCATTCCGCTCCACTGGTTATCCAGTTTGTGGCTGAAGTAGCCAAACAATTCCGTCTGTGCATCAGCGGTATCGGTTGCCGCCTGCTGATAATCCAGCGACGCACCAATGCTTGAGGTGTCATTAAGGCGGTAACCACTACCCACCGAGGTATACCAGACGTTACGTAATTCCACCTCGGGCAGGTCGCCCTTGAACTTGCGGGCCAGGGTCACAAATGGGGTGTACGGACCAATCGAGGTGAAAACTTCGGTCTGCAGGGTGTAGTCGGCTTCCCCAGTGCCCAGGCCTTTATCTTCATCCGCCAGTGGCACCTTGTATTTCGCAGACAGGTCCACGAAATACTGCCCTGCGATCGGATCCAGGCTGTAGCTGCCGGTCAGCCAGAGGTCGCCCAGGCCAGCCTCATCGGTCATGACAATTTCGTCGCTGCCCTGGTTGCCATTGCCGTTACCGTTGCCGTTTCCATTACCCGGGCCCAAAACCAGGCCACCATCGCCACCGGGGATGACCCCGCCCGGACCTTCGACCTGGGTCCAGGGCAGAGAGGCCTTGAAGGTCCAGCGGTCATTGGGGGAAAAGCTGGCGGTAAATGGCATGGAGACGATTTCAGTCTCGGCCACGTCGCCGTAGTCGCCACTGCTGACATCAGTGCCGAGGGAATATTTCCAGTCTCCGGCCGCTACCGCGCCCGCGCTGGACAAACTTGCGGCAATCAGGGCCGCATTCAGGATGTGATTGGTTTTCATGCAACTCACCAGTACTTCAGATTGCTGAAATTATGGCGACCTTAGCACCGTTGGTGCGCTCAAAAACCAGACTCACGTCTCAGCTTTGCATCAGATTGGCCGGATTTTTCGCAAACGGAAACCATGCCGCATATCGCCCCCCTGAGCCGCTCGCAGGCGAAAGCACAACTGGCGCACACTGCTATTGACAGGGGTAAAAAGACTGACCGGATTTAGCGGAAACTGGCTCGTGCAACCAGAAGTTAGGCGCATTGCGCGCACAGCGTATCTCCGGTAGCGCGTGTCGATCTCCCCAGGTGAACGTGACCGCTCCGTTTACTGCGGTATTGAACATGGCCACCCGATGGTCGGCGTAGCGCGCCACAACATCGGCATGCGGATGTCCGAAGTGATGGCGAAAACCGGTACTGAACACCACCTGAGCCGGCCGCGCCCAGTCCAGCAGTGCCGGTGAAGATGACGTGCGCGATCCGTGATGCGGCGCGAGCAGCACATCGACCGGCGCGAAACCCGGGTATCGCGCTACCAGCTGGCGCTCCGCGTCCTCACTGATGTCACCCGTGAGCAGAATACGTACATGGCGCCACCGGAGCAGCGCCACACAGCTGTGATCGTTCTCCTCACCACTCAGTCCCTCGCCTCCGGGCCACAGCCAGGTTAGTTCCAGCTCCCCGTAGGATTCACCACCACCGGCAACACAGCGACCCGTAAATTCCGGCGCCCCTTGATCCGCCAACCGTTGCGGCAACTGGCCCGGGGCGAACAGTCCACCTATGTTCAACTGCGCCAACACCCCGGATACGCCGCCCGCATGGTCCCGATCCCCATGGCTGACGATCAGGGCATCCAGTCGCGGCCGGCCCTCCGCCAGCAGATACGGGACCACAATACTGCTACCGGCACTCCAGCCATTGCCCGTACTGGCGCCGGTGTCGAACTGCAGGGTTTGCCCTTCCGTTGCCGCCACCACCGCCAGCCCCTGCCCCACGTCGAGCACGGTCAGCGCCAGAAAGGGATCTTTGGGCCGCTGCCATGGCGACAATCCCACCAGCAATACCGGCAGCAGCCACCAGCCCAATAGCCGACCAGGTGTTCCCCTCGGCATCAGCAACACCAGGCTGCTCAAAATGCCGAGCGCAACTATCACAGGCGCGGGATTGGGAATGGATTGCCATCCGGGAAGCGCCCGGTCTGCGGTCACCAGAAACTCCAGCAACCAGCCGAGCTGGGTATCCGCCAGCCGCCACAATATTGCCCCCAGCCAATGCGGAACCATCGCCCCCAGGAAAATAAGCGGCAGGATCACCAGTCCCACCCAGGGTATGGCCACAAGATTGATGAGCAATCCGCTGAAGCTCACCCCGGCAAATATGAGGATGGACGGCAGTAACAGGGCGATGAGAATGGCCCACTGGCCCTGCATCGCACTAAGGAAGTAGCGCAGCGAAGCTTGCCCATGGGCAACTGCACCGTGCCCATCCCCGCCGGAGCGCCCCTGTTCAAATCCATTACTGCTTCTACTGTTGCGACCGCGAAAGCGCAGCAGCAATGCCGCCACCGCGATAAACGAAAGCCAGAATCCCGCATTCAATACCGCCAGCGGCTGCAACAACAGCACACAGGTCAGTGCAGTGACAAAAGCCAGTCCGGCGCTGGCCCTGCGCCGCAATACCAGTGTCGCGATGGCGATCGCGGTCATGATCAGGGCCCGCTGGGCAGACAGCGAAGCGCCGCTCAGCAGTGTGTATGCCACGGCTGCAACCAGCCCCGCCACGCCGGCCAGCAACACGGGATTATGCGGGCGGAAAACACCCACCACCCGGCTCAGCAGTCCTCCAATCAGCAGACAGAAACCGGCAACCATGCCCACATGCAGCCCGGAGATGGCCAACAGGTGCGCAGTACCCGTCCTGCGCAACAGATCCTGCGTGACGGTGTCAATGCCACCCTTGTCCCCCAGCAAAAGCGCACGGAAAAGCGCTTCCTGGGCCAGATCGCTCGTGCCCTTTTCCGAACCAGTGATGCGCTGACGAAGGCGTTCGCGGATGCCGTTGACCGCGGAGCTGAAACCGCTTCCCGCAGCCAGATACTCGGGCGCCGCATCCCGGTCGCGCACATAGCCAGTGGCAAAAATGCCCTGCTCCAGCAGCCAGGCTTCGTAGTCAAAAGTATGGGGATTGGTGCTGCCGCGCGGGCGTTTCAGACGAAGTGTCATGCTCCAGCGGCTGCCCGAGGTCAGCTTCGCCGCAGAATCCGGCGGTAACCTGTACCAGCTGAGCAACAGGCGTTGGCCGATAAAATCCGCTTGCTCCGAATCCAGTACCCGTGCGCGAAACCGACTGTCGAAATAGCCGTGGACGGACTGGGGAGAACCAAAGTTGGCAACCGCACCGGAGATCTGCGGCAGGTCTTCAATCTCGAGCGTAACCCGATGATCGGAACCATGCAGTGCCAGCGGTAGACGTGCGGCAAGTGAATGGTGGTTAGCGCTGAGTGCCCAGCAGCTTCCCAGCGCAAATGGCAACAGCAGGTAGCACACGGCGAAGCGCGGCACCGTCGGAAGTCCGGAGAAACGACCACCAATCGCAGCCAACAGGGCTAACAGCACAAGGCCGAGCAGCAACGCCACAGCGATATCCGCGTCCCACGGCAATACCGGCCAGAACGCTACCTGGCCAATCCCAACCGCCAGTGACCACAAAGCGACCACCAGACCACTCACTCCCTTCACCGAGCCCCCTGAATTCCCTTTCCAGCGACCTGCAGCACAGAAGCCGCTGGCCGCTCGCTGTCTCCAGCGCATTCCTGAAACCGGATTAAACGGAGCTGGCGCCCTCATTACAAGCGCGCATCCCCCGTGTTGACGGCACCTAAACCTGTCATTTCTGCCTTTCCGACGCCGCTCCAGTAATAAAACTTACACCTACCTTTCACATTTCATCGTTTTGTAACAAAAGCGCAGCAAACTGCACCGCATCCGAGCTACGGCTCACCCAATAGCCAAATACGAGACCGACCATGAATAAGACCGCGATCACTCTGGCACTGGCCGCCGTGCTTCCCACCACTTCCTTTGCCCAAGAAGATGCCTTCACCTTCTATGGCAAGGCCAACGCCTCTTTCCAGTCGAACGACGAGGGCGAAGGCGCGACTACCGATATCAAGAGCAATGCGTCCCGTGTGGGCGTAAAAGGCGAGCTCCCGCTGGATAGCGGTATCAAAGGTATCTACAAGATGGAATACGAGGTGGATATTGATGGCGAGGCGGAGGAAACCTTCAGCCAGCGCAATATCTACGCCGGCCTCGAAGGCGGCTTTGGCCAGGTAATCGGCGGTAAGTTCGATACCCCGCTGAAAGAGGCCCAGAACCGGGTTGACCTGTTCAACGATCTGGAAGGCGACATCAAAAGCCTGATCACCAAGAGCGACAACCGCGAATCCAACAACCTGCAGTACACCACCCCGTCCTTTGCAGGGTTCAAGCTCGCCACGGCATACATCAGCCACAAGGATGCCGAGATCCTCGACGCTGATGGCAATCTGATCGACACCCGCGACAACGGTACTTCCATGTCCCTCGCCTATGACAACAATGGCGTGTACCTGGCTTACGCTTTCGATCAGGACGTGGAAGCCAACGACTGGAACGTCAATCGTCTGGTAGCCCAGTACACCTTCGGCAACCTGCAGGTTGGCGGACTCTACGAAGAGCAGGAAAAAGCCGACAGCAGCAAGCAGGACGGCTGGATGACTTCCGTAGCGTACAAAATCAACAACTGGACCGCGAAGGCCCAGTACGGCCAGTCCGATATCGTAAAGACCGACGGCGAAACCTTCAGCCTGGGACTGGACTACAAGCTCTCATCCGCGGCCAAGGTATTCACCTTTTACACCGACGAGACCGCTGCGGATGATTACGAGCGCAGCTACTTCGGTATCGGCACCGAATTCAAATTCTGATCGATATCTGAATACTTTTTGAGTACTCAGGAGGGCGCAACTTACATTGCGCCCTTTTTGTTTCCGCGCCGGTCCCACCTCAATTTGTCGCATGTGCTAGCATCGATGGCTCCGCATAAATAAAAAGTGAGCGATCGACCGACATGCACCGCACCAAAATCTCATTGATTTTCGCCGCTGCGCTGCTCGCAGCCTGCAGCAAGGGAACCGAGGATCCTGCCTCACAAGCTACCCCGCAAGATGCAACCTCCGACAGCCAGATCAGTCTGCCCGCCGGCGTCACCCTGGTAGAAACGTTCAATGGGGACGGCGCGGAAATCGCGATTCCCTATCGTAAATTCGTCCTCGACAACGGCCTGACCGTGGTGCTGCACGAAGATCACTCAGACCCGCTGGCACATGTGGATGTCACTTACCACGTGGGCTCCAATCGCGAAGATGCGGGCCGCTCCGGCTTCGCACACTTCTTTGAGCACATGATGTTCCAGGGCTCGAAGAACGTGGCGGATGAAGAGCACTTCCGCATCATTCAGGAGGCCGGCGGCACCCTGAACGGCACCACCAATACCGACCGCACCAACTATTACGAAACCGTACCCGCCAACCAGCTTGAAACCGTGCTGTGGCTGGAGTCCGATCGTATGGGGGCGCTGCTGGAAGCGGTTACCGAAGAAAAGTTTGAAGTGCAGCGTGAGACCGTGAAAAACGAACGCGGGCAGCGAGTAGACAACCGCCCCTATGGCCGCGCACTGGAAACCATGTTCGCCGCCACGTACCCGGACGGGCACCCCTACTCCTGGCCGGTCATCGGCTGGCTGGAAGACCTCGATCGCGCGGACGTCAACGATCTCAAGCGTTTCTTCCTGCGCTGGTACGGCCCCAACAATGCCGTAGTGACCATCGGCGGTGACATCGACCAGACAAAAACCCTGGAATGGGTGGTGAAATATTTCGGCTCCATTCCCGCGGGCCCGGAAGTAAAAAACCTGCCCAAGCAGCCCGCTACCCTCACCACCGACCGCTATCTCACCCTGGAGGACAACATCCACCTGCCCGCACTGGCGGTGATGATCCCCACGGTCTACTCCGGCCACGCGGACGAGCCGGCGCTGGACGCAGCTGCGGAGATTCTCGGCCAGGGCCAGGATTCCATGCTGTACAAGCGCCTGGTACAGACTGGTCGTGCGGTGTCGGCAAGCGTGTCCCATTCCTGCAAGGAACTCGCGTGCGAGATGTGGTTCATCGTGATCCAGAACCCCGCCTCGGGCGAATCCCTGGCGGAAATGGAAAAAGCCGTGCGTGAGACCCTCACCGAGTTCGCCAAGCGCGGTGTCACCGAAGATGACCTGGTGAAATTCAAGGCGGGTTACGAGTCCTATCGCGTATATGGGCTGCAGTCTGTAGCCGGCAAGGTATCCACCCTCGCCGCGTTTGAAACCTTTACCGGAAGCCCGAAAGGCATCGACGAAGAGATCAAGTCCTACCTGTCTGTTGCCACCGACGACGTTACCCGCGTATTCGAACAGTACATTGCGGGCAAACCGGCGGTGCTGCTCAGCGTAGTGCCCAACGGCAAGCCGGAACTGGCGGCCGCCGAGCAAAACTTTACCTGGAAGCGCACTCTTCCGGAGACTTTCGACGACAAGCAGGAAGAACTGGCACTGCGCCCGCTGAAAGACAATTTTGACCGCAGCGTACAACCCACCCCGGGCGTCAACCCGCAGGTGGAACTGCCCGCGATCAATGATGGCAAGCTCGAAAATGGCGTGCGCCTGCTGACCGTACAAAACGACGAAACGCCAACCGTCACCGTGCAGGCGGTATTCGATTTCGGACAGCGCGACGAGCCCAACGGCAAGGCCGGCCTGACCTCACTGATGACCAACCTCATGAGTGAAGCCACCACCGAGCGCGACGCCGCCGAGTTCACCGAAGCTCTGAAGCGCCTGGGTGCAGGTATCAGCATGAGCTCCGGTTACTACGAGACCACGGTCAGCCTTAACGTTTTGGCGAAGCACCTCGACGAGGGCATGGCACTGATGATGGAGCGTATCCTCAAGCCGGCCTTCACCGAAGAGGACTTCGCGCGCATCAAGCAGCAGACCATCGAAAGTCTCCAGCAGGCACGCAAAACCCCGCAAGGCCTCGCCACCCGCGCCCTGGGTGCCGTAATGCGCGGGCCGGAGCACCCCCTCGGCTTCCCGTCCAGCGGCCTACCACGCACCGTTGCCGACATCACCCTTGAAGACATCAAGGGGTACTACGATGCCCACCTCCCCACGCACCTGAGCGGTATCACCGTGAGCACCAGCCTGCCCCACGACACCATCGTCAAGGCGCTGGATGGCCTTGCCAAGCTGAAGGTATCGCAGCCGGTGCGCCCGGCAATCGCCTACCAAAAGCCGGAGATCAAGGGGCGTACGGTATACCTGGTCGACAAGGAGGGCGCAGCCCAATCGAGCCTGCTGGTGAGCCAGCACGCCATGCCCTATGACGCGCTAGGCAATTACTACCTGGCCAATCTGGGTAACTTCCCACTGGGTGGCAATTTCAACAGTCGCATCAACCTGAACCTGCGCGAAGACAAGGGCTACACCTACGGCGCTCGCACCTACCTGCAGGGCGAGCCCGACGAAGGCATGTACGTGTTCAGCTCGGAGGTGAAAAAGGAAGCCACCGCGGACGCACTGAGCGAAGTCCTCAAGGAACTTGCCGCCTACGACCGCGACGGCATGACCGATGTGGAATTCAGCTATATGCGTTCCTCCATCGGCCAGCAGGAAGCCCGCAGTTACGAGACACCGAGTGCCAAGCTCGGCCTGCTCGGTTCGATCATGCGCTACAACCTGCCGCTGGATTACCGCTCGCAGCAGAACGCGATCCTGAAGGAAACCGACCGCAAGACCCTCAACAAGGTGATCACCGACATGCTCGACCCGGATAATCTCGCGATTATCGTGGTCGGCGATGCGGCGAGTATCCGCAAGGATGTGGAAGCACTGGGCATGCCCATAGTAGTGTTGGACGAAGATGGTTACGTGAAAGAAACCAAGGAAACCCCTGAAGCGGAGACATCCGCTAGCCTCTGACATTACCTTGCCAAATACGCCAACAAAAAAGCCCGCTAATTAGCGGGCTTTTTTGGTTTCTAAATCTTTTAGAAATCAGACGCCGATAAGAACAAAGTCACTTCGCCGCCCGCGCCGCGTGCAGTTTCTTGTAGCTCTCGATCAGGCGCAGGTGTTTGTCCAGACCATCCAGCTGCATGTTGGTCGGTGTCAGGCCGTGGAAACGCTCACTGCCATTGACTGAACTCACTACGGCACTCATGGTCTCGTCACCAAACATGCGGCACAGGTTAATGATGTAATCGTCCAGCTCCAGATCGTCATCCAAAGCAATCTCAAGCACCGCCTGCACCGCGCGGTAAAAGAGTCCGCGCTCGACGGTGTTGTCATTGTACTGAAGGAAGGTTTCCACCAGCTCCAGCGCCTCTTCGTGACGCTGTAACGCCAGTAAAATCAGCAGTTTCAACTCGAGAATCGTCAACTGCCCCCACACGGTATTCTCGTCGAACTCGACCCCGATCAGGGTGGTGATCTTCTCGTAATTGTCGAGCTGGCTCTCTTCCAACCGCTCCACCAGATCTTCCAGCGCATCGTCATCCAGGATGTGCAGATTGAGGATATCCTCGCGGTAATCCAGCGCCTTGTTGGTGTTGTCCCAGATCAGGTCATCCACCGGGTACACCTCGGAGTATCCGGGCACCAGTATCCGGCAGGCCGGCGCACCCAGGTCATCGTAGGCCGCCATGTAGACTTCCTTGCCCATCTCTTCGAGGATCGCAAACAGGCGATTGGCTTCGGTGTCGTTGGTATCGTGATGATTACCGGAAAAATCCCACTCCACGAACTCGTAATCGGCACTTGCACTGAAGAATCGCCACGACACTACGCCGGTGGAATCGATAAAGTGCTCAACAAAATTATGCGGTTCAGTCACTTCCAGGCTGTTGAAGGTGGGCGGCGGCACATCGTTCAGGCCTTCAAAGCTGCGGCCCTGCATCAGCTCGGTGAGACTGCGTTCCAGCGCCACGTGCAGGCTCGGGTGTGCGCCGAAGGACGCGAATACACCGCCGGTGCGCGGGTTCATCAGGGTCACGCACATGACCGGGAACTGGCCGCCGAGGGACGCATCCTTCACCAGGATCGGGAAACCCTGCTTCTCCAGTTCCTCGATGCCCTCGAGAATATCCGGGTATTTGGTCAGCACTTCGCGAGGTACGTCCGGCAGTGCGATTTCCTGTTCGATCACTTCCTTCTTCACTGCGCGCTCGAAGATTTCCGACAGGCACTGCACCTGCGCTTCCGCCAGGGTATTGCCCGCACTCATGCCGTTACTGAGGAACAGGTTCTCGATCAGGTTGGACGGGAAATACACCACCTCCCCGTCTGACTTGCGCACGAATGGCAGTGAGCAGATACCGCGGTCGACACGACCGGAGTTGGTGTCGATCAGGTTGGAGCCAGCCAGCTCCCCTTCCGGGTTGTAAATGGCCAGGGTGTAGTCGTCGAGAATACCTTGCGGCAGCCCGTCGTCCTCATCCAGTTCAAACCAGCGCTCGTCCGGGTAATGCACGAACTCGGCGTTGGCGATCTCCTCACCGAAGTACTGGTCGTTGTAGAAGAAGTTGCAGTTCAGGCGCTCGATAAATTCGCCCAGCGCAGAGCACAGCGCCGCCTCTTTGGTGGCGCCCTTGCCGTTGGTAAAGCACATGGGTGACGCGGCATCGCGGATGTGCAGCGACCACACGTGCGGCACGATATTGCGCCAGGAGGCAATCTCGATCTTCATGCCGAGATCCGACAGGATCTTGGTCATATTGGCGATAGTTTGCTCCAGCGGCAGATCCTTGCCCTCGATAAAGGTCTGGTGCTCCGCATCCGGTTGCACCATCAGGAGCGCCTGGGCATCTTCCGCCAGGTTCGCCACCTCTTCGATCTGGAACTCCGGCCCGGTCTGGATCACCTTCTTGACGGTACAGCGGTCGATGGAGCGCAGAATCCCCTGCCGGTCTTTCTCGGAAATATCCTCCGGCAGCTCCACCTGGATCTTGAAGATCTGGTTGTAGCGGTCTTCCGGATCAACGATGTTGTTCTGGGACAGGCGGATATTGTGTGTGGGGATATTGCGGGAAAGGCAGTAGACCCGCACGAAATAAGCTGCACACAGCGCGGAAGACGCGAGGAAATAATCAAACGGACTCGGCGCCGAGCCATCCCCCTTGTAACGGATGGGCTGGTCGGTGATGACCGTGAAGTCGTCGAACTTGGCTTCAAGTCTGAGGTTGTCGAGGAAGTTGACGTTGATTTCCATTTGGCACTACCGGGATTAGAAAACGTGGCGGGCATCAGCCTGAGGCGCGGCATTATCCAGCTTTTGCCGGGATTGTCTCGATATTCTGGACCGGAATTGCCAAAGGTTCGCCCCCGATTTCCCAAATGCGCGAGTCATAAATGAGCAATGCATATCCGGCCGCGCTGCCAAAACGGCACGTTGGTAATTTGCGCGCCCCACTTTCACCTCACTCAACGCAAACGACTCTTATTACCACCGAATGCCAGGTTTTTTGTGAGCGTTAAAGAAAGAATACGCAATAAATGGGCGGAGCAATCCTCATAACACCACGTACAGATTGGCCACATTTTGACCACCTTCTAGTCTTTCTTGTAGATGGACGGGCCTGAGTTCCCAGCCTTGCACTTCGGGGGCAACGGCCCATTCGGTTATCCCGCTGCGAGAAATTCCACTTCAGAGGTACAAAATGGACTGTACGAAACGGCATAGGAAGTTGTTCAAGGCGTCGCCTATCGTTCTGGCTTCAGCAATATTGGCGTTGAGCAGTACCGCCTTTGCTCAGGGCGGACCTGTAGACAATTTAGTGAGGGAGCAGGACAAAGCGCTGAAATTGCTGGGCAAGCATGTGTTCTTTGACAAGAGCCTTTCGCGATCTGGCGAGATGGGCTGTGTGAGCTGTCACGAGCCGTTTGCCGGAGGTACCAATGGAGACTCGGAAACCAATCTCCGGCAGGTCGCGGTTACCAGTGCGAACGGCCTAGAAGT
>NZ_DATCMV010000195.1:0-16111 GCF_036563125.1 Microbulbifer sp. | reverse complement strand
CTGTTCTGCGGCAATGCGGGACTGGTCCACTTCGCGCTGGGCTTCGATCTCCGCCTGGCGCGCTGCCTTTTCCTGTGACGCCAGCTCTTTTGCCATATCGGCTTTCTGCGCGGCCTCACGGTTTTCTATCTCGCGCTGCTGTTCCAGGTACGCATAGCGCTTCTCTTTTTCGATTTCCAGACGCTGGCGCTCGGCCTCGAGATTTTTGGTCTCGATCTGGACACGGGTCTCCTGCTCGACATCGTTCACTTCCTTGCGACGTGCTTCGATAGAGCGGGTCATGCTGGCGAGACCTTCCGCATCGAACACGTTGTCCTGATTGAAGAACTCCTTGTGAGTCTGGTCGAGACCGGTCAGCGATACGGACTCCAGCTCGAGACCGTTCTTCAACAGGTCTTCCGATACCACCTGCTGTACCTTCTGTACGAACTGGCTGCGCTGCTCGTGCAGTTCCGCCATCTCCATTTCCGCTGCCACCGAGCGCAGGGCATCGACGAACTTGCCTTCGATCATTTCCTTCAGCGCATCGGGATCCAGGGTGCGCAGGCCCAGGGTCTGGGCGGCGTTGGCGATGGCATCGTTATCCGGTTTCACCCGCAGGTAAAACTCAGCCAGCACGTCCACACGCATGCGGTCCTTGGTAATCAGTGCCTGATGCTCCTTACGGGAAACCGCAAGGCGCAGAGTGTTCATGTTTACCGCAATGATTTCGTGCAACACCGGCAATACCAGTGCGCCGCCATTCATGATGACCTTCTGCCCGCCCATGCCGGTGCGCACAAAGGAGCGCTCCTTGGAAGCGCGGGTATACAGGCGCGCGAAAATCGTGCCGATAACAATCAGGCCTACGAGAATTGCCCCCGCCATAATCGCTATGCTGGAAAGATTCTGAATCACTTAACTTTCTCCAATTTAATTGTTTTGTACCAGGTGCTGGCTGGTCGGGCGGGTTACGCGGAATTTGGCTCCGAGTTCTTCCACCAGCAACACCTTGTCTCCCTGTGAAAATGTCTCTCCCGCGTCCGGCTCCACCATCACATAGTGCGTGGTGCCGAACTGGTCGCTGAAGCGCGCCTCTGCCGGTGAGCCTGCGGCGGCCTGGCCGATGGTGATCACCGCCACCCGGCCGATAA
The DNA here is from genome assembly GCF_036563125.1 of Microbulbifer sp. Classification (GTDB taxonomy): domain Bacteria; phylum Pseudomonadota; class Gammaproteobacteria; order Pseudomonadales; family Cellvibrionaceae; genus Microbulbifer. The sequence goes on along the minus strand of NZ_DATCMV010000195.1, from coordinate 14,978 downwards.
ACGATTGCCGGCTCACCGCTTCTGTTTCATCGCCCACGGCGAATTTGCGCAGCAGATTGCCGACAAAGCGCACCTGCGGCAGCGCGAGCAGCAATACCGGGATGGCCAGCAGCCAGCCTGGGAGCAGCTTGCCGAACAGAGATTCCACGAACATCTGGATCAGCAGGCCTGTCACCCCGAAGCCAACCAGAAAAGCCACCAGCAGGATCAGTGCGGGCACTTCGCCGAAACGCAGCCAACCCAGCAGTTTGGTGAGTACACCACCGGCCTCGGTTTCTGGCCCGTCGAGGTCCACATCCACCTCGGGCAGCAGATTGTCGAGCATGTCGGAAATACCGACGCCGATCAGTGTCATCACCCCTTCGAGCACGGCAATCATCAGCATCAGCACCAGCGCGCCGGTGAACAACTGATTGCCGTCTTGCAGCAGGAATGCCATCAGGCCTCCGTTTGGGTTTTGATTTTCGCCAGACGCTCCTTGATCCGATTGGAGCGCGCCAGTTCTTCCAGTTCGGCCAGTTTGCTGGCATCCGCGCTGGATTCGGATGTGGGCAGGCCCGCATTTTCCAGTACACGATTGAAGGCGCCGGAGGCCTGCTCAACCTTGTCGGCAGTGGCGCGACTGCCGCCAGACTGCTCGGTGGTGGTGCCGTTACTCACGTGCTCGCTGGCCTTGATGAAATCACGCAGCTGCTCACGCATATCGCGCTTCTTGCCCTGCAGTGCACTGATATAGGAATTCAGCTCGGCAATTTCGCGGTCGGTTTCCGCAAGCGCTTTTTCCAGCACCGGAATCTGCGCCTCGATATCCATCTGCTTGGCAATCGCCGCCTCTGCCAGGTCATCACGACCCTGCTGCACTGCCACCTCAATCTGTTCACTCAATGCGCTGTGACGGGCATTTTCGTCGTTGAGGGTTTTGCTGCTCAGATATTTGGCTGCTTCCGCCTTACCAAGCTGGTCGCGTACATCGGCGATAGCGTCATCGATTTCGCGGATGGCCTGCTCCATGATGAGCTGTGGGGTGGCATTTTCCACCGAGTCCACCACGGCATTGGCGGACGCGGAAATAATGCGGGAAATACGCTTGATCAATCCTTCTTTCATCTTTTTCCTTCCTCTCGTTGTTAGCGAATTTTTTCTGACTTGCTAATTGCTGACGGCATCAGCGCTCCAGCATATCCGTCAGTCGTTGCCGGATTTTTTCCGCGGTCTGCGCCTCTATCAGACGCGGCTCACTTTGCAGCGCGATCAGCAGTATTTTTTCCATAAACGCCTCCGCTGCCGGCAGCGCCTTGCGCTCAAGCGCAGGGCCGATCATCTCTTCATCGGCGCACGCTTGAATTGCGGCGGCACCTTCGGTGACGAATTCCAGCATTGCTTCCACCAGCAGGCTGCGCTGGTTTTCATCGCTGTATTTGGCTTTTATCGGCAGCATGGTTTCACCGGCGGCGAGATAAGCGCGGGCAAAACTCTCCACGCCCACAGATTCACGGGCCATGGCGATCAGTTCGCGTACTTTTTCACTCTGGGTGACGGCGCCGTTGCGGTCGATAGACATGAGGTAGGCATAATCATCCGCTGAAAGGCGCGCCGATATGGACTGTGTCTTGTTGAGCATGGCAATCCCTGACTTGCGATGTATACAAAAGTACACACGCTTTTATCTAGCCGTCAATTACAAGTGCTTACACCGCGACAAATTGCATCGCCGCCGCGAATGAAAGTCACAAACGCATGTTTAGGCGATATTTTTGCTGGCCGAAAGCGGACAAGCGACCGCGAAAACAGCCCGTGAGAGCGCCCAATTACCGTGCGTTTGCCGCAGCGCGCGCCGCCTCGGTGCGCACCCCGCCCTGCCCTCACGGCTCGGCTCCGCCAGCCCTCCACTCAACGACTTGCCACTTTACAAAAGGACGCAGGCGCGATTTGCTCTCAGGTTCATCCGCTGTGATCCAGCGGGCAAGACAATAAGCCATCGCCCGCCAGTACCCGGTTCCAACGCGGGGAAAACATCCGGGCGTCCCGGGGAGGACAATGAAGAGAAGAAATTTCCTCAAGATCGCCGGTGTCGGCACCAGCGGCATACTGCTGCCGGTCTATGGCACACAGGTTTCCGCGGCCCAGCTCGCGGGCAACGCGATCGATGTCGGCCATAAGAAAACACTCGCCGATGTTGCTCTGAATACCGCCCGCAAAGCCGGCGCCACCTACACCGATGTGCGTATCGGCCGCTACCTGAATCAATTCGTGCTCACCCGCGAGACCAATGTCGAAAATATCGTCAACACGGAATCGTTGGGCGCCGGCATCCGTGTCATTGCCAACGGTACCTGGGGCTTTGCCGCAACCAACGACCTGAGCGCGGACGGCATCGCCAAGGCGGCGCGTCAGGCAGTGGCCGTGGCCAGGGCCAACTCGAAATACCAGACCGAACCGGTGCAGCTGGCTCCCGTAAAAGGTGTTGGCGAGGTTTCCTGGCAGACGCCGATTCAGAAAAATGCGATCGACGTGCCCATCAGCGAGAAGGTGGACTTCCTGATGGAAGTCAACAACGGCGCACTGAAGGCCGGCGCCAGCTTCATCAACTCGTCTCTCTATCTGGTGAACGAACAGAAGTACTTCGCCTCTTCCGATGGCTCCTACATTGACCAGGATATACACCGTCTGTGGGCACCGATGCAGGTGACGGTGGTCGACAAGGACAGCGGCGTGTTCAAAACCCGCAACGGCCTGAGCGATCCAGTCGGACGTGGTTACGAGTATCTCGAGGGTCGAGAGGAAGACAAGATCCACGGCCAGACCACGCTTTACAAAAACTCCTACGACATGGCGGAGGACGCCGTGCTCGCCGCCGAGCAGGCGCGCGCCAAGCTCACCGCCAAATCCATCGAACCAGGCAAGTACGATCTGGTACTCGAGCCCTCCCACCTGATGCTGACCATCCACGAGTCCGTGGGCCACCCGCTGGAACTCGACCGCGTGCTCGGCTACGAGGCGAACTATGCGGGCACGTCATTTGCAACGGTGGACAAGTGGCGCAGTGGCAAATTCAACTACGGCAGTGACAAGGTGAACCTGTTTGCCGACAAGGTTCAGCCGGGCTCCCTCGGTGCCGTCGGTTACGACGACGAGGGTGTGAAAACCAAGCGCTGGGATCTGGTCAAAGACGGCATTCTGGTTAACTACCAGGCCACCCGCGATCAGGTACATATGATCGACCAGAAGGAATCCCACGGTTGCTGTTATGCCGATAGCTGGTCCAGTGTGCAGTTCCAGCGCATGGCAAATGTTTCCCTGGCCCCCGGGGAAGAAAAATACAGCGCAAAAGAAATGATCAAGGATGTGGAGAAAGGTATCTACATTCTCGGTCGCGGTTCCTATTCCATCGACCAGCAGCGCTACAACTTTCAGTTCGGCGGCCAGCTGTTCTACGAGATCAAGGACGGAGAGATCGTTGGCCAGGTGGAAGACGTCGCCTATCAGTCCAACACGCAAGAGTTCTGGAATTCCTGCAGCGCCATCTGCGACAGCAGCGATTACCGCCTCGGCGGTACCTTCTTTGATGGCAAGGGACAACCGAGCCAGGTGAGCGCCGTATCCCACGGCTGTTCCACCACGCGGTTCGACAAAATCAATGTAATCAACACCAAGCGCAAGATCGGCTAAGCGAACAACAATAAATTTTTGGAGCAGACAAAATGGCTATTTTATCCAGAAGTGAAGCCAAGCAGATTCTCGACAAGGTCCTGAAATATAGCAAGGCGGAAGGTGCGAGCGCACAACTTACCGGCGCAGAGACCGGCAATATCCGCTATGCGCGCAACAGCGTTTCCACCAGCGGTATCGTCAACGATATCGAGCTTGCCGTGGAAGCGCGTTTCGGCAAGAAATCCGGCATCGCGACCATCAACGAATTCAGTGATGCGTCGCTGGAAAAAGTCATGCGCCGTGCGGAAGAGCTGGCAAAACTGTCTCCGGACAACCCCGAATCCATGCCACTGCTGGGTGAGCAAAAATATCTCGCGGTAGACGGCTTCTCCAAGGCGACCGCCAACATTACCCCGGATCAGCGCGCCAAGGCGGCAGCCGACTCCATCATGGCGGCGAAGAAAAAAGACGTGGTGGCTGCAGGTTATCTGGAAGATGCACGCTCCTTCGCCGCGGTGGCCAACAGTAATGGCCTGTTCGGTTATCACGCGTCCACTTCCGCCAATTTCACCGTCACCATGCGCACCGAAAATGGCCTGGGTTCCGGCTGGGCACAGGCCGACGTGACCGATTTCGGCAACATGAATACCGCCTCCAGCTCCGGTATCGCCATCGACAAGGCCGTACTTTCCCAGGAAGCCCGTGCATTGGAACCCGGCAAATACACCGTGATCATGGAGCCGAGTGCAGTATCCGGCCTGGTGGCCTTTATGATGGGCAGCCTCGATGCGCGTAGCGCCGATGAGGGCCGCAGCTTCCTCAGCAAGAAAGGCGGCGGCAACCGCATCGGCGAGAAGATGTTCGACAAGCGCGTGCACCTGTACTCCGACCCCTCAAACGCCGATGTGCCGGTACAGCCCTGGTCCGATGACGACTACATGGCGCTCGAGCGTATCGACTGGGTTAAAGACGGCGTAGTAAAGAATCTGCCCTGCACCCGCTACTGGGCAACCCAGTCCAAGGGCACCGCCATTCCCTCGCCCAACAACCTGATCATGGTTGGCGGCGACAAATCCACCGAAGAACTGATCAAGAATACCCGTCGCGGTGTACTGGTTACCCGCACCTGGTATATCCGTATGGTGGATCCGCAATCCCTGCTGCTGACCGGCCTGACCCGCGACGGAACCTTCTTTATCGAGAACGGCAAGATCAAGTACCCGATCAAGAACTTCCGCTTCAACGAGAGCCCGGTGATCATGCTCAACAATATTGAAGACATGGGACGCCCGGAGCGCGTGAGCATGTGGGGTGGCCCGGCGATGATTCCCGCACTGAAAGTGCGCGACTTCACCTTCAGCAGCCTGTCTGACGCCGTTTAATTTACTGCAGCAATAATGAGGATCGAATAATGGATCGTAGAAAGTTTCTGCAGTTGAGCGGCGCCGGTCTCGGTGTTTCCATGCTGCCCCTGTCCGGCAACGTGATTGCCGAAAGCAAGCTGACCCAGAGCGGCATGGATGTCGCGGTGAAAAAAGAGCTGGCGGATGCCGCACTGAACACCGCCACCAAGCTCGGCGCGTCCTATGCGGATGTGCGTATCGGCCGTTACCTGAACCAGTATGTGGTCACCCGCGAGATGAAAGTACAGAACGTGGTGAACACCGAATCCATCGGTATGGGCGTGCGTGTTATCGCCAACGGCACCTGGGGTTTCTCCGCGACAAATGACATGACCAGTGACGGCATCGCGCGTGCGACCGCGCAGGCTGTTGCCACCGCCAAAGCCAACTCCAAGTATCAGCAGGAGCCGGTGCAGCTGGCGCCGGTGAAAGGTCACGGCGAAGTCAGCTGGAAAACACCGATTCAGAAAAATGCCATGCAGATCCCGCTGGCGGAAAAAGTGGATCTGCTGATGGAAGTGAATAAGGCCGCGATGGACGCCGGTGCCAGCTTCGTCAATTCCATGCTGTATCTGGTGAACGAGCAGAAATATTTTGCGTCCACCGACGGCTCATACATTGACCAGGACGTGCACCGCCTGTGGTCCCCGTTCCGGGTTACCGCGGTGGACAAGAAAGACGGCGGTTTCCGTACCCGCGAGGGCCTCGGCATGCCGGTGGGTCGCGGTTTTGAATATCTGGATGGCCGCGCCGAAGACAAAGTGCAGTCGCAGACCGTGCTGTACGGCAACTCCTACGACATGGTGGAAGATGCGCGCCTGGCAGCGGAACAGGCCCAGGAAAAGCTCTCTGCCAAGTCGGTCAAGCCCGGCAAATACGATCTGGTGCTTGACCCGTCGCACTTGTGGCTCACGATCCACGAATCCGTCGGCCACCCGCTGGAACTCGACCGCGTACTTGGTTACGAAGCCAACTTTGCCGGCACCTCCTTTGCCACCATCGACAAGTGGAAGAGCGGCAAATTCAAATACGGCAGTGACAAGGTCAACCTGTTTGCTGACAAGGTACAGGAAGGCTCGCTCGGCGCCGTTGGCTATGATGACGAAGGCGTACAGACCGGCAGCTGGGACCTGGTGAAAAACGGTGTGCTCACCAACTACCAGGCAATCCGCGACCAGGTACATATGCTCGACCAGAAAGCGTCGCACGGCTGCTGCTATGCGGACAGCTGGTCCAGCGTGCAGTTCCAGCGCATGGCCAACGTTTCCCTGTTGCCGGGCGAGGAAGAACTGAGCCTCGACGACATGATCAAGGATGTGGAAAAAGGCATCTATATCGTGGGCGACGGCTCCTTCTCCATCGACCAGCAGCGCTACAACTTCCAGTTCGGCGGCCAGCTGTTCTACGAAATCGAGAACGGCAAGATCACCGGCATGCTGGAAGACGTCGCCTACCAGTCCAACACACAGGAGTTCTGGAATTCCTGTTCGCAGATCTGTGACAAGCGCGACTACCGCCTGGGTGGCTCCTTCTTCGACGGCAAGGGCCAGCCGTCGCAGGTAAGCGCCGTGTCCCACGGCAGTTCCACCACGCGCTTTGACGGTGTGAATGTGATCAACACCAAGCGCAAGCTCGGCTAATCGCCGCAACCTGCAATCGCCATGTCTGTAGCGGCATGGCGATTGCAGGCATTTGCCAATCAGATCCGTCCCTTAAGAAGTTTCAGAGCAGTACCCGTGTCACTCACCCGCAAACAATTTCTACAGCGCCTGTTGCTGGCCGGTGGCGGCCTCGCATTGCCGGGTGCCGTGCGCGCGCAGGGTGACGCAACACCGGCCTACGATTTTTATTTCACTCGCCTGATGTATGAATCCGGCGACTGGGATGTGGACCAGCGCATGCCATCGAATGTGCTGAACTCCCTGATCGAATACACCAACCTCAGCGTCGACCCCAATGAACGCATCGTGCCCCTCGCCGATACGGTCATGTTGCTGGCCCCTTTCTGTTACCTGGCCGGGCACAAGCTGGTGGAATTTACCGCGGCAGAGGAAAAGAATTTTCGCGATTACGTGAACCGCGGCGGTTTCGTGTTCGTGGACGACTGCAATCACGATATCGACGGCCTGTTTGCCAAATCCTTTGAAGCGCAGATGACGAAACTGTTCGGCGAGGGCTGCCTGCAGAAGCTGCCGGACGACCACGATCTGTATCGCTGCTTTTTCCAGTTTGACGAATTGCCAGTGACCAGTTTCGAGCTGAACGGCTGGGGTGATGACCTGGTGCACGATTACCTCAAGGCCATCGTGGTCAATGGCCGTATCGCCGTGCTCTACAGCAACAAGGATTTCGGCTGCGAGTGGGACTACGACTACCGGAACAAGCGCTGGCTGGCCATCGACAACACCAAGTTCGCCGTCAACATTGTTATCTACGCACTTACAAGTTGAATCACCATGTACACAGCAGACACCATTGAGAACCGAATCGAAGAGCAGCAGCGCGCGCTGGAAACACTGCGCGGGGAAATCGGCAAGGTCATTGTCGGCCAGCAGGATGTGGTGGAGCAGATGCTGGTGTGCCTGCTGGCGCGCGGCCACGTATTGCTAGAGGGGGTACCGGGCCTCGGCAAAACGCTGCTGGTGAAGACCCTGGCGGACGCATCGAGCCTGGCGTTCAAGCGAGTGCAGTTCACCCCGGACCTGATGCCGGGAGACATTCTCGGCAGCGAGATCCTCGAGGAAGACCACACCACCGGCAAACGCTTTTTCAAATTCCAGCCCGGCCCGATTTTCACCAACATTCTGCTGGCGGACGAAATCAACCGCACACCGCCGAAAACCCAGGCCGCACTGCTGGAATCGATGCAGGAGTATTCCGTCACGGTTGCCGGCGAAACCATGGCCCTGCCGAAACCCTACTTCGTGCTGGCAACCCAGAACCCCATCGAACAGGCGGGCACCTATCCACTGCCGGAAGCGCAGCTGGACCGCTTCCTGCTGAATATCCATATTGACTATCCGGATGAACAGGACGAGGTCGCCATCCTGCGCGCGACCACCGGGGCCTTCGGGGAAAAGCCGTCGCCCTGTCTCGACGCCGCGCAACTGCTGGAAATGCAGGCGCTGGTGCGCGAGGTCTCCGTCAGCGACAGCCTGTATGAGTATGTGGCGCAACTGGTGCGCGCCACGCGCGCTCAGAACCGGGAAGACAACCTCGGCAAATGGATCAAGTGGGGCGCCGGCCCCCGCGCCGGGCAGGCGCTGATTCTCGCCGCCAAGGCGCGCGCCTTCCTGCACCGCCGCCTCGCCGTTACCCGCGCGGATATCCAGGCGCTGCTGCTGCCGGTATTGCGCCACCGCATCCTGCTGAGCTTCCACGCCCAGGCCGACGGCATCACCGTGCAGCAGGTGCTGCAGGAGTTGCTGAAGACCGTGCCGGAACCCGGCAGGGACTGACGGAGTAGTAGTCGGTGCAACTGATTGATCCGCTGACGCTGGCGAGTACCCGCGACCTGGTGTGGCTTTCGCGGCACATTGCCGAGGGCATGCTGCTGGGCATGCAACACAGCCAGCGCCGCGGTGCCGGTATCGAGTTCCAGCAGTACCGCAGTTACGAGCCCGGCGATGCCATCCGGCACATAGACTGGAAGCTGTTTGCGCGCTCCGACCGCTATTTTGTGCGCGAGGCGGAACAGGAGAGTCAGATGCATGTGTGCATCGTGCTCGATACCAGCGCGTCGATGGCGCAACCGAGCTTCATCGAGCCGCAACTCACCAAGCTGCAGTACGCGAAATGCTGGATTGCGACGCTGTGCTGGCTGCTGAAAAACCAAAACGACCGCTTTTCCCTGCTGGCGCTGAACGATCGCGGCAACCGGCATGTGCCCGAGGGCCAGGGCGAAGGCCACCACCGACGCATTGCGCTGGAACTGGAATCCCTCGAAGCCGCCGGCCACTGGCCGGACAGCACGCAACTGGCACCGGTGTGGGCGCGATTTGAACAGCCCTGCCAGGTGGTACTAGTGAGCGACTTCTTCGAGCGCGATGAAAACGGGAATGGGAACGGAGAAGCCACTGGCGAACTCAGCCGCTTTGCCGCGCGCCTGCACGCTGCCGGCAGACCCAGCCTGCCAATGCAGATACTGGTGGAGGCAGAACAGACATTTCCGTTCCATGGCGACCTCCGAATCCGCGATCCGGAAGCGCCCGGTATTACCGAGCTGGGGGCAACACAACAGCGCAGTGAATACCTCGCCGCCTTTGCCTCGGCACAGCGACAACTCGCCGCGCACTTTGCCGCGCGCGAATGTCCGCTGATTACCACCACGGTGGAAACGCCCATTGAGCAGTCGCTGCGCGCGTTCATCGGCGCACACGGGAGGATCGGTTGAGATGCCCGTAAGTGAAACCTGGCTGCTGCAGATGCCGGGGTGGCTGTGGTTGCTGTGCGCACTCGCCGTGCCACTGCTTATTCATTTGCTGCGTCGCAGCAACCCGCAGGAAATTACCTTTGCCGCCGTGCACTGGCTGCAACAGCGGCGCCAGCGCCGCTGGAAGCAGTGGTTTGTGCGCGACAAGTTTTTGCTGCTGTTGCGCCTGCTACTGCTCACCCTGCTGGTACTCGCACTGGTACAGCCGCTGTTACTGCGGGATACACAGCCCTCGGCGCAACGGTTGCTGGTGGACCCCAGGGTAACCCCGGCGGACCTGGAGCAGTTTCTCGCCGATCACCCGCAGATTCGCGAGGCCTACTGGTTGCAGTCATCGCCGCAGCCGGTGTCCGAGTCGCGCCCCGCCGCCAGCGATCTCTGGCGGACGCTGTCTCAATTGGCGGCCGCCAGCCACTTCCGTCGCGCGCATATCCTGCTGGCGCAGGAAAACAATGCCAGCGGCCACGACACCTTCCACTACAGTCCGCACTGGCAGTGGCACGCGGCAAATAGCGGGGACGGTGCAGTTACACCAGCGCTGCCGCGTATTGCCGTGCTCGGCAGTGAGCCCGCATGGCTGCAACCGGTGATACAGCAACTGGCGGCTTCCACACTGCCGCAACTCGAGCTGCAGCGGCTACCGGCGGATGCGTCGCCGATTGCTAACGATATCGACTGGCTGATCTATGACACGCCCGGTCCCCTGCCGCAGCGGATTGCAGAATTCGTGCACGCAGGCGGGCTGCTGATTTCCGATGCGCGGGTAACCGCGGACAGCACTTTCCGTTTTATCGATATCGATACGCAAACCGGGCTGGAGGCGGCCGCCCTCGGTCGCGGCAGCTGGTTGCGCTACCGACGCGACTGGCACAGCGCGGCATTTTCCCATGATGCGAATTTGCCGCTAACGCTGTGGCACCAGTGGTCCACCCAGGACTGGCAGTGGCAGCACGCCAGTCGCGGCCAGTGGTCGATGGACGCGCTGCCGGGGGCAGAGCTTGCAGACGAGCAGGTGATACAGACGCAACGCCAGCCCCTGCAACACGCCCTGATATTTGCCATTGCGCTGCTGTTGCTGCTGGAGCGCTCGCTGGCGCTGTGGCGACGTCCCGCGACGGCCAGAGAGGTGATACCAGAGGTGATAAAAGGTGAGTAAGCACCCTCTTCTCAGGCAAGCCGCGCGCCGCTGGCGCAATCGCGCGCTGGCGCCCTATGTCTGGCTGGCCTTCGCCATCGCTGCCGCGATAGCCGCGGCCCATCAGTTTTTGCCATTGCCACCTTGGGCGATGTCAATCGCCGGTGTCTGCGTGGTGCTGGCACTGCTGCTGGACCGCTGCTGGCGCCTGCCGCCGGCGGCGCTCTGTACCCGGCTGGATGCATGCTTTCCGCAGCTGGAGGACAGCTGCCATCTGCTGCTGGAAAATCCACAAGCGCTGACCCCGCTCGCGCAACTGCAACGCCAGCGCACCGAGCGAGCTCTGCAGGCCTTGCTGGAACAGGGAGAACTCAAACGCTTCGGCCCGCGCAGTGTGCGCAGCCCGTTGCTTAACGCCACCGGTGCCTGTCTCGGTCTGCTGGTATTTTTTACCGTGAAGCAACTGGGTACAGGCGCCGTTATACAGGTACAGCACGAAGGCATCGTTAACGCACCGGCACCCCAAGAGTCCGCTGCGAGCATTATCGAGGCAAGTACCCGCGTCGAGCCGCCAACCTATACCGGTCTCCCCGCGTACCTAAGCACCCTGGAAATCGAAGCACCGGAACAATCGCGGGTTACCTGGGATGTCACCCTGAATGCGCCGGCAGACGGCTTGCAGATGCTCGCCGCGGAGGAGGTTTTCAACTTCGCGCCGGTAGATTCGTTGCCGAGCAGCCGCTGGCAGCTGACGCGCGTGCTGTCGGCAACGGATTTCTACCAGCTCTCGATAGTACCTACCACTGCTGTACCGACCGCTGCGGCCACGGAAACCGCGCAGCCGGTACTGTTGCCGGAACTGCACAATATCGAGGTCAAGGCGGACCGGCCGCCGGAGTTTTCCTTCGATTACCCGCGGGACAATGTGACCGTGCTCGACGTACAGGGGCGCGCGCAGGCCGCGCTGCTGCAAGTCAGCGTGGCCGTGCAGGATGATTTTGCGATAACCAATACCGATCTGCTGCTGACGCTTGCCAGTGGCAGCGGAGAAAATGTGCGTTTTCGCAATGAGCGTATAAAGCTGCAACCACAGCGCGCACAGGGCATGCAGAAACACTACCGTTTTTCCATCCCGGTGGAGCGGTATGAAATCGAACCCGGCGACGAACTCTACTGGTACCTTGAGGCGCGTGACAATCGCCAGCCGCGGGCGAACGTGCAGAAAAGCCAGAACTTTATTTTGCGCTGGCCACAGGAAGAAATCTTTGGACTCAGTGATACCGAAGGCATGGCGATTAAAGTTTTGCCTGAGTATTTCCGCAGCCAGCGGCAGCTGATCATCGACACCGAGGCACTGCTCGCGGACCAGCAGACGATTAGTGAGCAGGAATTCCGCAAACGCTCAGAATCACTCGCCTACGAACAGAATCTGCTGCGTATGCGCTACGGGCGCTTCCTCGGTGAAGAGGATTCCACCATGGAACACGGCGGCGAGGCGCAGGGCGAAGACCACGACGGTGAAGAGCAGGGGCAAGAGGGACATGGCGACCATGGTGGTCACGAGGAGGAACACACCACCAATCAACAGTTTGGTGACGCCAGCGGTGTGATCGCCGCCGTCGGGCATGCCCATGACAGCTCCGACCACGCCACCCTGTTCGATCCCAAAACCAAGGAACTGCTGCGCAGCGCACTCAACGCCATGTGGAGTGCGTGGCGGGATCTGTCGGTAGTGGAACCGCAGGCTTCCCTGCCCTATCAGCACACAGCGCTGCGTTACATCAAGGAAGTGCAGCAGGCCTCGCGAATTTATCTGCAGCGGGTCGGATTTGAAATGCCGCCGCTGGACGAGTCACGGCGGCTTTCCGGTGAGCACGACAAAAAAACGCCGCCAGTGGTCGCTGGCCAGCGCGACGATGCCGAGCGCGCGCAACTACTCGCCCTGCTGGAACGGGTACAAAAGGGCGAAGCCATCGACGAGCAGGCGGAAGCCGCGCTGCGACAATTGGCCGCCGTGCGCGATGACACCAATACGCAGATCGCACTGGGCAAAAACCTGCGTCGCTACCAACAGCAACCGGACTGTGCCGATTGTCGCCAACAGCTGTCGGCGCTGCTTTATGCGCTGTTGCCGTCGCCAACCGCGCGCCCTGCCCTGCCCCATGCAAAGCCGGTGGTCGGCGCATTCAGTGCATGGATGCAAAAAAACACGGAGACGACCCCGTGATGTCCTGGTTTCCTCTGATTTGTCTGCTGGGTTTTGCACTTTCGACGCTGCTGGTTTTGCGCCACGGAACGTCCATCCTGCGGCGATTTGGCAAGATCGCACTGCACGGGGTGATCTGGCTACTGGTGTGGTCGCTGTTTACACCGCCTGCGCTGCTGCCCGCGGAATCCGAGGCACAGCTCAAGGCCACATCGGTCGCGGATGTGAACCATCAATTTTCCTCCACACAGATACAGTCCGCCGACGCCCTGCAGATTCCCGGCGATGGCCTGCTGCGCGATGGTCTGCGAGACCTGCCACCGGTGCGCCTGCAACCCGGGGAAACATCTCCCGAGCCCGGCTGGCAGGTGCAGTGGACGCGAGAGGTCACTCTGGGAGAACCGCTGCGGTTGCAGATCGCACTGCATGGCGGACAACAATTACCAGCAAAGCTTGTGCTCGAAGACCCGTTCGGCAGCGACGCAGGTTCCGCGCTGCTCAGCACGGAAAACCCTGAACTGAACCTGCAGGCCTGGCCCAAACTTGCGGGCAACTGGCTGTATCGGGTGCGAATCGAAACCGAGGGCAGTCCTGCCCGATTTGAAACCCTGCCGATCGTAGTGCGCGATCCACAGAGCCCCCGTGTGCTGGTGTGGCTTGCACGGCCCGGGTTTGAATCGGCGGCACTGGCGCGCTGGTTGCGACAGTCGGGCACGCCAACCCAGGTGGTGACACAACTGGCACCGGAAATACAGCGGCGCGAAACATTCAACAACCAGTCGCCGATCAAAAGTAACCTGTTAGATAGCGCAAATCCGTTTGATCTCGTGATTCTCGACAGTCGCCTGTGGCCGCAATTTACCGCCACACAGCGCAAACAACTGGAGTCACTCGCGGCGAATAAATCGCTGTTGTGGCTGGTGGATGACGACAGTTCACCGGCGTTTGTTTCCTATGCCGCCAGTCACGGTATGCCGCTGGAAAAGTCCGCCGCCAGCACTGTTGCCTATGGTGAGCCGACAACAGACACCGAAACGCCTGCGCTGCAACTGATCGGCTTGCGACCGGCGCAGGTACGCGACGGCGATGCCGCGATTTCTGCCGGCGAGCAGGCGGTTTACTGGGCGCGTGTGCAGCCGCAGTCATCCCTGGGTTTCGTTTTCTTCCGCAACAGCTACCGCTGGCAGACCGCGGGAAACGCCCGCGAATTCGCACAACTGTGGAAGCAGCTGTTCGATCGCCAACTAGCGCTGCGGGGTGAACACTCCGGCGTCGCGGTCAGCACGGAATTGCCGCGCGCCGGTGAACGGATCAGTCTGTGCAGCGAAGGCTTTGCGGAAAATCCGCCACGGCTGCACGGCGCTGCCGAAGCGCGAAGCGGGAGCCAGCCACCGGTTGCCCTGCGTGGCGCGCCTGCTGGCAACGGCGAACACGGGCGCTGCTACAGCTTCTGGCCGCAACAACCCGGTTGGTACCAGCTGGCAGAGTCCGGTTTTAACGTTTATGTGCACGGAAAAGATGCGTGGCCCGAGTGGCGCATGGCGTCCGAACGGCGAGAGATTCAGCAAATGGCCAGCGCGCGACTGGGTCCGCGGGTTGAGGACAACAAAGCCAGAGCGCCATTGCCGCGCTACTGGATCGCGCTCACGCTGCTCATGTTGCTGGTGTTGCACTGGTGGCGGGAGCGCGGCACCCTGCGCTGAGATTCGGTTGCGCCATGGCCGGGCCAAATGGGGATAAAAAAATACCACCCGCTGGGTGGTACAAATACAGGATTAATCTTTCGTTAGTCCTGTAGACACTGGAAACGTGACATCGGACTGGAGCCGGACTGAACACGGGAGTCGACACTTCAAAAACGCGCAATTCCTTTACTGTCCGTGCGCAATCCTTCACGCGGACATCCTCAAAGTACCGACTCCGGTATTCAGTCGCAGTGGCTCTGGAAATTACATTGGCGGCACCGACACCGGCGACCGCCATCTATTCAGCGGGTAGCGCTGAACCGCACCCGAAAATTATTTCTCTACAAACGCGCGCTCGATTACGTACTCGTGCGGCACGCCCGCGCGGGTCTCCTTGAACCCCCAGTCGTCGAGGATCTTGGTCAGATCCTTCAGCATGGAGGGGGAACCGCACAACATAAAACGG
>NZ_DATCMV010000026.1:0-2970 GCF_036563125.1 Microbulbifer sp. | reverse complement strand
ACACTGTATACCGCTTCAGCCACCGTGACCGGTGGACGCGACGGCAGAGCCGTTTCTTCAGACGGCGTGCTGGACCTCAAGCTGACAACCCCGAAAGAACTGGGTGGGGCCGGAGGCGCGGCCACCAATCCGGAACAGCTGCTTGCCGCCGGCTATTCCGCCTGCTTTATCGGCGCCATGAAATTTGTCGGCGGCCAGTCCAAAGTCGCCATTCCCGCAAGTACCAGTGTGCGCGGCGAGGTGGGAATCGGCCAAGTGGAGGGCGGCTTCGGGCTTGAAGTAGACCTGCATGTGCATCTGCCCGGGCTGGAACAAGACGATGCGGAAACTCTGGTGGCACAGGCGCACAAGGTGTGCCCCTACTCCAATGCAACACGCGACAACATTGAAGTTCGCCTGCACGTGACAACCTGAACGGGCAACACGGAAAAGAAAAAAGGCGATCATTGATCGCCTTTTTTAAGTACCTAATCAGCCGGGACTCCGGAATCCCGGGTCAGGCTATCAAAAACTCTGGCCCCGGATTGCACAGCAAGTGCAGTGTTTTCCCCAGTACAGGATGCTCGAACCCCAGCTCCTGAGCATGCAGTAATAACCGCGGTGCCAAGGCGAGTGCTTCTGCATGGGCATAAAAGGGATCACCGAGAATCGGGTGGCCCAGTGCCTGCATGTGTACCCGTAACTGGTGCGAGCGACCCGTCACCGGCATCAGTTCCAGCAAGCTAGAGTTACCGTCACTTTCGAGTTTCTGCCAGCGGGTCAGCGACGGCTTGCCGTGCTCGAAATCCACCATCTGCTTGGGCCGGTTCGGCCAGTCGCAGATCAGCGGCAGATCCACTTCGCCCGCGTCACCCTCGGGCTCACCCCACACCCGCGCAAGGTAGGATTTTTCCACTGCACGATTCTGGAACAATGCGCTCAACTGCCGGTGTACTTCGGGACCGCGCGCCATCACCACTAGCCCCGAGGTATCCATATCCAGGCGATGCACGATCAGCGCGTCCGGATACTCCGCCTGCGCGCGACTGGCGAGACAGTCTTTGTGGGCGGGGTCGCGGCCGGGCACGGTGAGCAGGCCGCTGGGCTTGTCCAGCACCAGTAAGTGAGTGTCGCTGTAGACGACATCCAGATAGGGTATGGTAGGTGGATTGTAGGGGCGCAAAACTCGGCCTCGGGCAATACATCAGAAGATTGGGGGCAATTGCGCAAGCTTACTCAATTTTTCCCCGCTGCGCGTACAATTCAATTCCGGACCCTGTCACGGGCGCAAACTGAAAGGCACGTCTGAATGCCCGCTCCATACATTCATGAAAATGACAAAGTGGTTTTGTTTGACGGCGTATGTAAGCTTTGCTCGGCGTGGGCGAGATTCCTTATCAAGTTCGACAGGAATAGAATCTTTAAACTGGCCACGGTGCAATCCAGAGAGGGACAGGCGATACTCGAATACTACGGCCTGCCTACGGACACCTTCGAAACAATGGTGTACATCAGCGGCGAACTTCTGTACACGCGCTCAACGGCACTTCTGGAAATTCTGCGCGCCCTGCCATTCCCATGGCCGATGTTATCTGTTTTCGTATTGGTACCGCGGAAACTCAGGGACTGGATGTACGACCAGATTGCCTTAAATCGCTACCATTTTTTCGGAAAATACGATCACTGTCTTTTACCCGATCCGGACAATGAATCGAGATTCATACATGGAGAGGAATAGTAAGGAATCAGATTCCGGTCCAAAGATTTGCAACCACACCAATACTTTTCATCAGAATTGGCCACCAAACCATGAGCAGTGAACTTTTAATCCCGATGGCAGTGCATGTGGTGTGGACGGCCTTGCTGTATGCCTTGCTAACATTGATGCGAGCACCCAAAATTTGGAACATCGGCAACAGGGAAGATGGCTCGAACCCGTGGCAATCGATCGAGCCTAGAGTCAGCGCCAATCTTTCCAACCAGTTTGAATGGCCGCTGTTTTTTTATGCGGCGTGTCTTGTGGTGATTGCCGCGCCGGCGCTGTATCAGCCGATATTTCATTTATTCGCGTGGATATTTATAGCCGGTAGAGTTACCCACAGCGCGGTGCAGATTCTCACCACGAACATCCGCCTGCGCGGTATCGTGTTTACGATTAACTTCCTGGCGGTCTTAAGTATGTGGTGCCTTCTACTTAGCGCGGTATTGGGCGGCGCGCATTGACAAGACTTTGAGTCCGCTTGTCTATTGCCAGAGGTACATGCTCGCGCGTTTGTTGAGAATATGTAATGTAAACGCCTCCGTACTCGGCCTGCTCGCCAACCCGTAACACACGTGCAGTGGCAACAGGTGCTCTTCGCGGGGATGACAAAAGCGTGCACCGGGTGCTCTGTCCCAGTGAATAAATCTCTGCACACGCTCGGGTTCACTTATCGCCGTGCTGGTGCAGGTCTCATGTAGCCACTGTTCAAACGATTCGTTGAGTTTCTCGGATTCCGCCGTTTCCGCAGCAAAAAATGCGCGCATATTGTGGAACGAGAAGCCGGAACCTATCACCAGCAGATTTTCCCGCTCGATTCCCTGCAAGGCTGCGCCAACGGCCAGGTGCTGTGCTGCATCCAGGTTGCTGTTCAGCGACAGCTGGATGCAGGGAATGTCCGCCTGTGGAAAAAGGAGTTTCAGCGGCACGAAAAGGCCGTGATCAAAGCCGCGGCTTTCATCCAGTGCAGAAGTGATACCGGCCCGCGTCAAAGCCTCGTGAACCTCCTGCGCCAGCCCCGGGTCACCGGGACACGGATACTGGATGCTGTAAGACTCCTGCGGGAAACCGTAGTAGTCGTAGATCAGTGAGGGATTTGCACCGGCGGTGATGGTGGGCACACGCTCTTCCCAGTGCGCGCTGACCACCAGAATCGCCGACGGGCGCCGCAGGCGGCGGGAGATATTCTGCAGGCAGTCGACCATTTCCCCATGCCCGGGATCTCCGAGCAG
>NZ_DATCMV010000157.1:0-17253 GCF_036563125.1 Microbulbifer sp. | reverse complement strand
TTATTGGGTTTTCCACCTCCCGACAAGTCCGCAACGATATGGGTCAAGTCTGGATTGAATTGAACTTCCAGCTTCACAGCATCGCTATTTAGTCTTATGTATCGGGAAAAATTATAGAGAGATTCACGGAGATTTTTACTCGTCATTGCCGCATAATCCCCCGCATTAAAAGGGACAACTGGAACCTTGGCTGCAAGGTGAAGCCCAAAGTATGGGTCACCACTCAACTCCCCGGCGACCTCCCACATTTTTATTAGTTTTTCATGGGGAATCCGCGCCAGTGGGTCAGCGACTTGCTTGGCGTCAATGCCGGAACGTTCCAATATTTGACTGACATCCAGCCCCTCTTGGGTAAACATCCGGATGAGGAACCTGGTAATTACAGCCGTCGATCTCGGCTTGAATGTGCTCTCTGCCGGATCAGTATTCAACATAACCCTCCTCTCACAGCTTTATTAAAATTATTATCAACGAGCTAGAGCCAAGTCACCGTCATGGAAATTGGGTAGCTTGTTGAAGTATGCCCGATACAACTTAGTTAATTCAACTTTTCGATTGGACACTTCTGAGCGTTGAAGAAAAGCGGCGAATATAACCAAAAACTATAATTTTCCTGATGATAAATTCCTCTTCGGAATAAAGCTCTCGACTCTACTCTCTTACACCGCTGTAAAGTGGTCACATTTCAACCAATTCCAATTTCTAACGCTAAGCGCGCAAGATGAGTGAGCAAAGAGCGATCAGCGCTACACGTTATGGTAACGCAAACAGTATTCCGTTCGATCGTTTGGACATGTACACATCAGGGGAGCCTCGCTTGCAACAACCCTTATCTAGATGAGAGTTCCACCCTGGTAAGTGGGGCAGCTACAGACGTAGGTAAAAATGAGATACAGGGAGTGAAGCGTTATGAATACACCATCTGGTCGAAAGTTCTTGGCTTGGGCGTGAGCCGGCACCATGCGGGGCTCTCCGGGGAATGTGGGGATACCAATTTGGCACTGCAATACCGGTACACCCAATCATACCCCTGGATGTGGGGGTACTGCGCTGGACCTTGTTGGACTATCCAGAAACGAAAAAGCCCCGCAGTGCGGGGCCTTCCGGATTGTTACCAGATCTCTCTGGTCTTTGATGTGGTGCCCAGGGCGGGACTTGAACCCGCACGAGCTATGCTCACTACCCCCTCAAGATAGCGTGTCTACCAATTCCACCACCTGGGCAAAAACTTTTCAGTTTTTGATTTCAGCCTTTCGGCTTACTGAGGCTGCTCCTCAGTTTTTTCTTCGCTCTGCTCTTCAGCGCCTGCTTCCGGCAGTTCAGCCTTGGGGGCTTCTTCTGCTGCGGGAAGTTCGCCTTCCGCCGGAGCTGCTTCCTGAACTTCAGGGACGTCGCTCTCGATCACTGCAGGTACTTCCTGATCGCGGGATTCTACCGCGGCCGGAACTTGCGGGATACCGTCCATTTCCGGAGCTACGTCGCGGCTGGCCAGTACTGCCAGACCGAAGCTGGTGGCGAAGAATACAGTGGCCAGAATTCCAGTCAAGCGGGAAAAGAAATTTCCGCTGCCCTGGCTACCAAAAACGGTCTGAGACGCGCCCGCACCAAAGGAGGCACCCGCTTCCGCACCCTTGCCCTGCTGCAGCAAAATCAGGCCGATAATACCCAGCGCAGTGAGGATGTGAACTACTAAAACCAGTTTTTCCATTGTCCAGAAAACCTGCTATGGGCAGCTGCCCTTGCTCTAAAAATTTCGACCTGTTGCGCTCAATCAGCGGCGCGGCAGATCTTGATAAATTCGTCAGCCTGCAGAGAGGCTCCGCCCACCAGGGCGCCGTCGATATCTTCTCTGGCAAACAGCTCTGCGGCATTGGCTGCCTTAACGCTGCCACCGTAGAGAATCTGCGTTGCCGGCCCCGCTTCACCAAGTTGCTGGCGAATAAACTGGTGCACTTCCTGCGCCTGTTCCGGGCTGGCGGTCTTGCCGGTGCCAATGGCCCATACAGGCTCGTAGGCGATAACGGCGCTCTGCCAGGTATTTTCCAGGTCCAGATCGACAACGGCCTGAATCTGTTCGGCAATTACCTTCAGCGTATTCCCAGCTTCGCGCTCCTGCAGCGACTCTCCTACACAGAGTATCGGCATCAGGCCCGCGCTCTTGGCGGCGGCAAACTTGGCCGCGACCAGCTCGCTGCTTTCCCCGTACAGGCTGCGGCGCTCGGAGTGACCTACGATCACGTAGCGCGCACCACAATCCAGCAGCATTTCCGCGGAAACTTCACCGGTATAGGCACCGGAGGGCTGCTCACTGAGGTTCTGCGCCCCCAAGGCTACCTGTTCCACATTTTCTGCCGCCGCACCCACTACACCGAGGTAGGGGAAGGGGGGGCAGATCACTACTTCGGCGGAGCATTCGCCGGACTCCAGTCCGCTGTTCAGCTCGGCCAACAGTTGCTCGGCAAACGCTTTGGTGCCGTGCATTTTCCAGTTGGCAGCTACCAGTGTTTTTCGCATCGGTGCTCCTCCAAGGGGCGCAAATCTTATCGGTATTGCCGGAAACATACAACCGGCGTTTTCGGATATTTATTGATTTTTCAATGGCTTCCGACGGTGGGCGAGTGCTCAGGCGTTACCCACCCGCTCCACGACACTGGCAATATCCGCAGCCAACTGCTCGACCAGCGCAGCGTCTTTGCCCTCGACCATGACCCGGATCAACGGCTCGGTACCAGAGGGGCGTAACAGCACGCGACCATTGTTGGCGAGGGTGGACTCCGCCTGAGTCACCGCGGCCTGTACATCACCGTGCTCCAGCACGCCGTCGCGGCTGGCGAGGCGCACATTGATCATGTGCTGCGGCAGCATCTGCATCTTCTGGCTGAGCTGGTCCAGGGACTCACCGAAGTCACTTACCGCGCGCAGTACCTGCAGCGCGGAGATGATGCCGTCGCCGGTGGTGGTGACATCGGTGCACACGATATGGCCGGAGGACTCACCGCCGAGGGTCCAGCCATTCTTGTACATCATCTCCAGCACGTAGCGATCGCCCACCTTGGCGCGGGCAAAGGGGATTTTGCGGTCTTTCAGCGCCAGCTCGAACCCGTAGTTACTCATAAGGGTACCGACCACGCCGTTGCAACCACCGAGGAACTGCTGGCGGTGGATGGCGATGATAAACAGCAACTGGTCTCCGTCGATCAGGTTGCCGTGTCGGTCCACGAACATGACGCGGTCACCATCACCATCAAACGCGATCCCCAGATCGGCACCGCGCTCCACTACCGCCTTCTGCAGCTGTTGGGGCTTGGTGGAGCCGCAGTCCAGATTGATGTTCAGGCCGTCCGGTTGGATGCCGATGGCGTGCACCTCGGCACCCAGCTCGCGGAATACCTTTGGCGCTATGTGGTAGGTGGCGCCATTGGCGCAGTCGAGCACGATATGGAGCCCCTGCAGGGAGTAGCGCCAGGGGGTGCTGGCCTTGCAGAATTCGATATAGCGACCGACGGCGTCGTCGATTCGCCAGGCCTTGCCCAGATCGCTGGCGGTCTCCATGGGCAGTTCCAGTGCCGCTTCAATTTCGTGCTCTACTTCATCCGGAAGTTTACTGCCGTCGGTACTGAAGAACTTGATGCCGTTGTCGTGATAGGGATTGTGCGAGGCACTGATAACGATTCCCGCCTGGGCGTGAAAGGTGCGGGTGAGATAGGCGATGGCCGGGGTGGGCATGGGGCCCAGCAGGCCGACGTCGACACCGGCATTGATCAGCCCAGCCTCGAGGGCGGCCTCGAACATGTAGCCGGATACCCGGGTGTCCTTACCGATGAGAATACGACTGCGCCCCTTGCCCTGACGGTTGGCGCCGAGCACCTTGCCGGCGGCATAGCCCAGGCGCAGCATGAAATCCGGAGTGATTACACCCTCACCCACCAGGCCGCGAATACCGTCTGTGCCGAAGTATTTTCTCGTCATCGCTTAACTCTCATTATCCCCGTTTGCCGGTCGTTCAATTTTGCACGACCTCCGTGATCCGCCGTCTCAGGGGCGGTCCACCAATTGTTGCAGTTTCAGTACATCCACTGTCGCGGCCACATCGTGCACGCGGATGATGTGCGCACCGCGCTGCGCCGACAGCATTGCCAGCGCCAGACTGCCTGGCAGGCGCTCCTCCACAGAGCGGTCGAGCAGGCGGCCGATCATGGATTTGCGCGACAACCCCACCAGCAGTGGCAGGTCGGGCGATGCCAGTTCCGGCAGGCGCCGCAGTAATTCAAGGTTATGTTCGTCGTTTTTGCCAAAACCGAAGCCCGGGTCGTAGACCACCTTTTCCCGGGGAATGCCCGCGGCCTCACAGGCGGCGAGGCGCCCGTCGAGGTAGGCGCGCACTTCGCCCACCACATCGGCATATTCCGGGTTCGCCTGCATGGTCCCAGGGTCCCCCTGCATATGCATGACACACACCGGCAGGCCGGTAGCGGCCGCTGCCTGCAGCGCTCCCGCGCGAGTGAGTGCTCGCACATCGTTAATCAGGCCCGCGCCGGCGGCAGCGGATTCCCGCATCACGGCCGGGGTACTGGTATCCACGGAAATAACCAGGTCAAAGCGCTTGCTGATCGCTTCCACCGCAGGCACCACGCGATCCAGCTCCTGCTGCTCGCTAACCACCGCCGCACCGGGGCGAGTGGACTCCCCACCGATATCCACGATGGTGCCACCCTCTTCCTGGATCTGCTGCGCACGGCGCAACACCAGATCCAGATTGAGCCCACCATCGGCATAGTAGCTGCCGCCATCGGAAAATGAGTCCGGGGTGGTATTCAGGATTCCCATCACCTGAGGGCGGTTGAGATCGAGGATGTGCTTGCCGCAGTTCAACTTCATAAGGTCAGGTCGATAGAGGGGGCCGGGGCGCATTTGCGCGAATTATTCGTTGTGTCTTCGCTAGACCGAAACAATGCAAAACGGGCCCGGAGGCCCGTTTTGTAACTGGTGTGAAATACACCGAAAAGCTCTCTTCGAAGTAGCGGTCAGTGGCCGTTGACCGGGCCACCGACGGGACTGTCGCCGTCTTTTGGCTTGGCTTCGCTTTCCTTCAGATCGTCGGCAGGGCCGCCACCGGTGTAATCACTGTCGTGCCAGTCCCGCGGCGGACGCACCTTGCGCCGGCCCATCAGGTCATCCACCTGCTCGGCGTCCAGGGTTTCGTATTCCATCAGCGCGTCTTTCATCGCCTCGAGAATATCGCGGTTATCCTCCAACAGTTTTTTCGCGCGGGCATAGCAGGTATCGATAATACGGCGGACTTCTTCGTCGATCTCATTGGAGGTCTTGCCGGAAATCGGATTGCCGTGACCGGGCTGTCCAGATTCGTCTTCACCGTAGTGCAGTGGGCCGAGCTTCTCGGAGAGGCCCCACTTGGTCACCATGTTGCGCGCGATATCGGTAGCGCGCTCGATGTCATTGGAAGCGCCGGTGGTGACACCGTCGAGACCCAGGGTCATTTCTTCCGCAATACGACCGCCAAACAGGGAGCACAACTGGGATTCCAGCGCGCGCTTGGACAGGCTGTACTTGTCCTCTTCCGGCAGGAACTGGGTAACACCCAGCGCACGGCCGCGGGGAATGATGGTGACCTTGTGCACCGGATCGTGTTCCGGCACCAGGCGGCCGATAATGGCGTGACCGGCCTCGTGGTAGGCGGTATTGGTCTTTTCCTTCTCGTTCATCACCATGGATTTGCGCTCGGCACCCATCATGATCTTGTCGCGGGCGCGCTCGAACTCATCCATGGTCACCATGCGCTTGTTGGCGCGGGCGGCGAACAGGGCGGCCTCGTTCACCAGGTTGGCGAGGTCGGCACCGGAGAAGCCGGGGGTCCCGCGGGCAATGGTTTGCGGGTCGACACGCTCGTCCAGCGGCACCTTGCGCATGTGTACTTTCAGGATCTGTTCGCGGCCGCGGATATCCGGCAGGCCGACAAAGACCTGGCGGTCGAAACGGCCCGGGCGCAACAGCGCGGAGTCGAGCACGTCCGGACGGTTGGTGGCGGCGATGACGATAACGCCCTCGTTGCCTTCGAAGCCGTCCATTTCCACCAGCAGCTGGTTCAGGGTCTGCTCGCGCTCATCGTGACCGCCGCCGACACCGGCACCGCGGTGACGACCGACCGCGTCGATCTCATCGATGAAGATGATACAGGGGGCCTGCTTCTTGGCCTGTTCGAACATATCGCGCACGCGGGACGCACCCACACCCACGAACATTTCCACGAAATCGGAACCGGAAATGGAGAAGAACGGCACCTTGGCCTCACCGGCAATGGCCTTGGCCAGCAGGGTTTTACCGGTACCAGGAGGACCCGCCATCAATACACCGCGGGGGATGGCACCACCGAGACGCTGGAATTTGGACGGATCGCGCAGGAACTCTACCAGCTCCTGTACGTCTTCTTTGGCTTCATCAACACCCGCCACGTCGGCGAAGGTGGTCTTAATCTGGTCTTCACCCAGCAGACGCGCCTTGCTCTTGCCGAAGGCCATGGGGCCGGAGCGACCGCCAGCACCGCCCTGCATCTGGCGCATGAAGAACATGAATACGGCAATGATGATCAGGATCGGGAAGCTGGCCACCAGCAGCTGCTGCCAGATGCTGGGAGATTCCGGCTCGCGGCCGTTGAATTGCACACCGCCGCGCACCATTTCATTGGTGAGCTCGTCGTCGATGATCTGCGGCTGAATGGTCTTGAAACGGCTGCCGTCGGCCTTTTCCCCGGTGATCACCAGGCCATCCACCATCACGTTCTTCACTTGGCCGGACTGCACATCCTGCACGAACTGGGAATAGCTGAGGGATTCGTCCCTGGATTGCGGCTTGAAGTTCTGGAAGACCATCAGCAGTACCGCCGCGATGATCAGCCACAACACCAGATTCTTTGCCATATCGTTCAAAGGGTATGCCCTCTTGCCATTGCCTTAGCAGGTAATTCCATTCCACCCAGTATAGGCGGCGAAAATCGTAATTCTGTCGTTCCGGTCACGTGGCCCGGACAAGGGGCCGCTACCGTGGTGATTTGGCGTCCGAATTCAGGATTCGGTCACTCAGTCCTTTTACCATACCGGGACGCCCGCTCCAAAAAAACGGAGACTTGCTGGTCGTCAGCCCTTGAAGCCACGTGCCACCACATAGACTTCCCGTGAGCGCGGTCGGGATGCACCGGGCTTGCGGGTGACAACCGACTGGTACTGACTGCGCAGGTCACGAATCAGTTCGTCAAAGCCCTCCCCCTGAAACACCTTGGCCACAAAGGCACCGCCGGGCTTCAGGGTCTGGCGCGCCATATCCACTGCCAGCTCCACCAGATACATGGCGGCGGGCTGGTCTGCAGCGCGCACTCCACTCATATTGGGGGCCATATCGGAAATCACAAGGTCGGCACGCTCTTCACCCAGCTTTTCCAACAGTTCGTCGAACACCGCCTCTTCGGTGAAGTCTCCCTGCACAAAGTCCACCCCGGCCAGGGCGTCCATCGGCAGGATATCGGAGGCCAGTACCCGGCCCTTGTGACCCACCAGTTGCGCCGCCACCTGGGACCAGCCGCCGGGGGCGGCCCCCAGGTCCACTACCGTCATACCTGGCTTGAACAGGCGGTCTTTGTCATTCAGCTCCTGCAGTTTGTAAGACGCCCGCGAGCGGTAGCCGTCTTTCTGGGACTGTTTGACATAGGGGTCGTTGAAATGTTCGCGCAGCCAACGGTGGCTGCTCTTTGATCGGGCCATCAGTTACAATACATCGCTGAAATCCGGGCCCCGCCGCAAATACCTGCGCGGCTGACCGGGACTGGGGTTGATAGAGGCGGGCACATGCAACGCTGCTGCTGACCACACTTTCGTATGACAGCAGGCTCTGTTCCTCTACGCTTGTACACATTACCTATGTACAACAATGTAGGGAATTGCACTGCCTGCCCACAGCGGCAGCCTCTGCCGCGATTTAAGGATGGAGTATTGTATGCCTTTAACCGCCGACCGTAAAAAAGCCTTGCGCACCATCGGTCACAATCTGAAGCCCGTGGTCACTGTCGCCGAGAATGGCCTGACCGAAGGGGTGGCGGCAGAACTGAATCGCGCCCTCGATGACCATGAGCTGATCAAGGTCAAACTGGCCGTAAATGACCGCGAAGTCCGTCGTGAACTGATCGCGGAGCTGTGTCAGCAAAGCGGCGCAGAACTGGTACAGGAAATCGGCAAAATCGCACTGATCTTCCGCAAGGCAGACAAGCCCAACGCCAAGCTCTCCAACCTGTTGCGCTAATAAAATAGCCACTCCGCACAGAGATGAAGGCGACGCACATCGCCGCCTTCATCACTCTTCGACCAGCTACAGACTCACTGGCTGCAGCGGGTCCCCACCCACCCCAACAGCCTGCCACGCCAATCCGACCTGCCGAACGGCCTCGTCGCCGTAGTTGAATGCCGCCGACTCCATTCCAGCACGGGCACTGGCAAAGGTTTCCGTTGCGCCCCAGTAATAGCGATTAGCATCAACAGCGATCCGGATGGCGGTCTCCATGCCCACGCCCTGAACCGAGATCCCGTTGTGGCTCCCACCTTCTACCAACAGAGAAAACATCTTGTTGGCGACGCCGCTGTTGCCGTGCACCCCGCAGTAGTCGTTTTCACAGATATCGGGGATGGGGCACCAGGCACCGTCCGTTCGCTGCCAATAGGTCCCGAAGTACGTATCGGGATCACCGAAGCGGCGGGGATTGGCCATATCGCGGATTACACTGCCGGAGTCCTCCCCCAGCTCCCAGTTCACATAGCCATCGCGAAACCACTCGACCGCCACCCCGATCCAATCGGAGAAGGCCTCATTCAGGGCTCCCGACTCACGCTCGTACTCCAGCATTGAGTAACGATCCGTCAGCGCGTGTCCCCATTCATGGGCGGTAACATCCAGGGCCGCGCTGAGACTTCGCGGCGGACGCCCACTCGGACCATAAAAGTATGTGCTCAGCCGCTGGCCGTACGTCGAGTAATAGATGGCCCCACCGAAATAGAACGCATTGTAGAGAGAATTGGGCGGCACAGGATTGCCGCAAAACGTCGTATCCTCGGACGGAAATGGCAGGTCCTGATAGGCGCGCATCGCGCCGCCCTTGCCATCGAAGCTATTGATACCGAGAACCTGGAGAAAGAAGTCATGTACCAGCGCGGTTCCCCCGTGGGCGTCCACGAGGTCGGTGTTGCTGCCACCCCAGAAGCTGTCGCCGGCCTGGTACTCTACCAGTGGATACTGGCTCTCCTTTTCGATGCTATTTATGCGTTGCGAAGAAATATTTGCCCAAGCCTGGAGTTCTCCGGCATTCACATTGCCAGCCGAACCGGCCAGACTCGCGCGACGACTCACATCGCGCAGAAAGTAATTACTGCCATCGATGCCGGTACTGGCCACAAGGTAATCCTTGCCATTCTGGCCGGTACCCTGGAGAAAATGCATGCTCTGCGCGGTATCAACGCTGGCGGAAATTTCCAGCTCGTCAAACTGGCATAGCCGTGAGGGATTGATGCCATATACAGCAACCTTGAGCTCTCCCGATACCGAGGGATCAAACGGCAACCGCAGGACCGATGAGGGGCCAGCTACCATTTCGTGCCAACCGTCTTCCCAGCTTGGCTCCGCAGAATCCGGATCACTCACCATCAGCGCACAACAGGCATTATTCGCACTGGGGTCGCCTGCTGCGCTGGCCGTACAATTCTGCTGACCGAGCTCTATCTGGTAAGTGATCCCCGCCTCCACAGTAAATTGCGTTCGAAAATAATTGCCCGATTCCACTGTCCGGTAATTGTTTACCATTTGCTGATCGCCATCCGAACCACCACCGCCACCGCCACCACCACCGCCACAGGCGCTAAGCAGTGCGATGGACGTCAGCACTCCGGCAGCACGGAACCGGACTGGAAGAAAACACATTACGCTCATCTCGCAGCCTCCCCAAACTGTCGTCTCTGGATCAGATCATCCCGTTTGATGATCGCGCCATCGGCATCATCCAGGCTGTAGGAAAGGAGAGAAATGCCCTTCCCAACCTGCACCTGTACCTGCCAGCGCACATGGGGGGCATCCTGGTGTGCCGTCAATTCAGCGGACACAAGGTGCAGTGTCGACGCTGCGACACCGAGGTCGGCAGCAATGGTCCGGACGACACTCGCCTCGGACCGGCGAGGCGAACTGGAGAAATCTGCAAGGTACGCCTTCAAACCCTCAGTCAGACGCACAATACTGCCGTTTGCACCGCGCACTTGCCCGTCCCGGTCGACATGAAAAATCAGTTCCATGTCCGCAAGGGGTAAGCCACTGACAAGTCTGCGATACCGCAGATGCCGGGTACCAAACCGATCCTCCTGGCCGCTCTGGAGCTGTAACTCCGTATCCGGGTCGGAGATATCAAACATGGCCATGTTGCCGGCAACAAATGCACGGGCCAGAGCATCTACAGAGGAATACGCGCCACCCGTGACGAACCCGCTCACCGGAGCTGAAGCCGGCTCCGTAAGGTCACCGCGCAGATTGAAGTGCCCACTAGGCAAACCCAGTGCATTTTTGCTGATATCCGCCCGCTGCAATTGGTAGCGCACACGCAAATCAATGATTTCGTTGCCAGCCAAACAGGCGCTGGAAATAAGCAGGGAAATCAGGGCAAAACCCGAAAAACGTCTACCACTGGAAAATAGCTGCATTATCTGGGGGCTCTATTGTTGTTATCTGCCCCAAAGTTACTCCAGCTATTAAGTAAAGGACAATACATTGCCAATGCCCTACCGGACGCTTGTGTGCGATCGGGCGCCACCAGATCTTGTTCCCGAAAAAGAAAAAGGGCAGTAAATCTGCCCTTTCCCACTGGGAGCGCTGCACCCGAATCCGATCAATATTTTAACGCGAGATGTTTAGGGTCCGGGGTACGCAGGCGCTTGGCCAGCGCGTGCTCACGCTTGCGCAGTTCCGCCAGTACCAGTTGTGCCACCTCCCGCGCGCCCAGCTGGTTCAGGTGGGTGTCGTCGCGCACCCCCAGCGGGTAATTCGGGTGCAGGTCCGGTGCAATGTGCATAAAGCGCAGCGCACTATCCTTGTCCCCCATAGCCTGGAAGTACTCGCGGGTAACCACCTCCATATCGATGAACTCCACCTTTTCTTTAGCCGCCACTTCCCGCACCAGCGGCGCATAGGGATGGGTGTGCTGGATCTGGTGCTCGCCCTCGAAGTAGCGGCGGGTGATGGGGGACATCAGGATCGGTTCGGCACCGGCCTTGCGTACGTCATTGATAAAACGCGACAGGTTTGCCTTGTATTGCGCCGGTGGCGTGTAGCGGTCCTTTTTGCTTTCCGATTCGTCGTTGTGACCGAACTGGATGATCACGTAATCACCCGTCTTGATCTCATCCATGATGCCTTTCCAGCGCCCCTCCTCGATAAAGGTGCGGGTGCTGCGGCCGTTCATTGCACGGTTATCAACCTTGATGGCATCGTCGAAAAAAACCGCAAAGGGTACGCCCCAGCCGGTTTCCGGGTAATCCTTGATCTCCTTGATGGCCATGGTGGAATCGCCGGCCATGAAGATGGTGGTCTGGGGTTCTGCCATGGCCGATGTTCCGCACAGCAACGCCACAACCGCAAGCCAGGATTTCTTGAAACTTCTCGTCATTTTTCACTCACTGAAAATTTTACTTACTGGAATATCCACTTTCCTCACGTGGATGACCGTATGCTCGGCCTCAATCAAATTGCGCTTATCAAATTATTCGGGGACACAGGTCAGCTTATCCAGATGCCAGCGCTGGCCATCCTCTGCCCGCACCAGCCAACAGCCGCCACTGTTTTTTACCAGCCGGAAAATTCTGGGTTTACCGAGGTCACGGCCGGTCAGCGGGCGCGTCGGCCCATCCACTTGCCGCCCCTGCTCCAGAGCCAGGCGACTGCTGTGACTGAATACATCTTTCGCAACCCTCACCGAGGCGCCGTGGTTGGCCTCAACAAGCGCCTGCTCTAACTGGGCAATCGCCGCCGGCTCGGGATTTACGATCAGCGCCGGCTGCTCAGGCCCGTCGGCAGCAATTGACCCGCACGATATCAACACCGCGGATGCGCTAACACCGATAACCGTCCTCGCAAGCTTCCATTTCACAGCGTCATCTCACGTAGATACGGTTTTCACGCCAGGCCGCCTTGGGCAAGGTAAAGTCCGTTGACTGTTCGCTGGCGGGCTCCACTGCCCGCGCACTCATCACCCCATACAGGTTACAGGAACCGCTATTGATGTAATTGAGCGCAGTGGCAAAGCGCGCTTCATTAACATCTCCCAGCGCATGATTCCAGTCGTCACCGACCGGGCAACCATTCACCTCCGCGCCCCAATCCCCGCTTGGGGCGGGCGTAAAACCGTCAGTGTAATCACCAAAGCCTTTACTGTTTATCCCCTGGAACTGGATGCTGAAGTAGGTGGTACCGCAATTGTCCGCGGGATAGAAACCGTAGGGTTTGCCACAGGTGGTATCGCCGATCTGCACCACTTCCACATCAATACCGCGCAGGCCGTTGATAATCGCCTCGCTGGCGGAACAGGTATTGGGGCCGGTCAGAACGAAAACCCGCGAGAGATCGAGGCTGGGCAGCAATAACCCCCCTTCCGCGGAAAAACCCAGGGTCTCATTGTAAAAAGGAGTACCCAGCAATGGCTCTCCGGTAACCGGGTTAGTCTCCGGGTGTTTGTCATTGAATTTCAGTGTTTCAAACACCCGCCCTGCCGTCGCCATATCACCGGCGATCATGTAGGCAAGCTGGCTGGCAATCGCCAGGTAGCCACCGCCGTTGTAGCGCAAATCCAGCACCAGTTCATCAATACCCTGGTCGCGCAGATAGCTTACGCCGTCCACCAGCTCCTTCTCCGCAGTGGCAATGTGATCATTGAACAGCATGTAACCGACTTTACGCCCCATTGCGCCGTCGACCACTTTGATATTCTGTACTGGGTCGGAAACCACTTCCCCAGCGGTGAGCGTGAACTCGTGCTCGGAACCGTCGAGATAGCGGAACCGGAACTGGTGTATTTCACCTTCCGCGGAGGGGAACAGGCCGGCATTCAGTGCATCCACGCCGGCCTGGGTATTTACGTCAATGCTGTAGCCGTCGATGGACAGAATCCGCGCGCCGCGCGGAGGCAGTCCCGGCGCATTTTCCTGCTCGGTGTAGGCAACCACGGCTTCGCGCGGCGGTGTCGGACTGAGCAGCGCCCACTGCAATCCATAACCGACCCATATCCCCGATTGAGATTGCGCAACCCATTCGTCGGTTGGCACCAGAAAATGAAACTGGTCCTTGGGTGTTCCGGACATGGTCGATTCGGTGGTTTTCAGGGTTTCGAAATACGCTTCGGTATCGAAACCTGCCGGGTTCCGATCGACGATTTCGTCGTACCACAGATAGAGATCATTGCTCCAGCTGCGCAGCCAGTTGTTTTCATCCAGGGTGCTGCCTTTTACATCGGCATAGGGGCGGCCAGAAAAAGGATTGGTGCCGATACGCGGTATCTCGCAGCGATTGGCAAAGGTTTCCGCCGGCTGAAATACGCCCTGCTGCCAGACAACGTCGTTGTCACCACGGTCGCGACTTGGCGATGAGCTGCCGGACGATCCGCCACCACAACCACTCAGGGTAAACAGCGCGGAAGCTATCAGGGAAATTTGTAGCGAACGAAGGGAGATTTTCGACAAGGCTTGCATGTTTGGCGCTTTTTATAATTGGTACGCAAGCGTTAGAGGTTACCACCGAGGGGGCTACCGGGCGACCCTGTTGTCACCCGGTAGCGGCGGCGATCAAAAGATCGCCGCCGGTTCCATTATCAGGCCGGCGTCAGTTTGCCAAGTACGCTCTGTAGGCTCTCTTTCGCATCGCCGAACAGCATGCGCGAGTTTTCCTTATAGAACAGAGGGTTGGCTACGCCGGCGTAGCCGGAGGCCATGGAGCGCTTCAACACCACCACCTTGCCCGCCTTCCACACTTCCAGTACCGGCATGCCGGCGATGGGGGATCCGGGTTTTTCCACCGCGTCCGGGTTGACGGTGTCGTTGGCACCGATCACCAGCACCAGGTCGGTTTTCGGCAAATCGTCGTTGATCTCTTCCATCTCCAGCACGATGTCGTATGGCACGTTGGCTTCCGCCAGCAGTACGTTCATGTGCCCGGGCAGACGGCCCGCCACCGGGTGGATACCGAAGCGCACGGTCTTGCCGGCCTTGCGCAACTTGTCGGTGAGATCGCTCACCGCCTGTTGAGCGTGGGCCACGGCCATGCCGAAACCGGGCACGATCACGATGCTGTTGGCCGCATTGAGGTCGTCCGCCAGCTCCTCGTGGGAAGTGGCAACCACTTCACCTTCCACTTCGCTGTCGCCGTCAGCCACTTCACCGTCGGAACCGAAGCCGCCCAGGATCACACTGACAAAGGAGCGGTTCATACCGCGACACATGATGTAGCTCAGGATGGCACCGGAGGAACCCACAAGCGCACCGATCACGATCAACAGGTCGTTGCTCAACATGAAACCGGTAGCCGCGGCGGCCCAACCGGAGTAGCTGTTCAGCATCGAGATCACCACCGGCATGTCCGCGCCGCCGATTGCCGCAATCAGGTGGATACCCAGCAGCAGCGCGATGGAGGTCATTACCAGCAGGTAGACGATGGTGGTGGAGCTAACGTCGGCGGGGATGAACCAGGCGCCCAGCAATACGCACACCAGAATCGCGATCAGGTTCAGCCAGTGACGCGCCGGCAGCATCAGCGGTTTGCCGGAGATCAGTCCCTGCAGCTTGCCGAAGGCGACGATGGAACCGGTCAGGGTGATGGCACCGATGAACACGCCGATGAAGATCTCGGAGTTGTGCACGATGTGCGCGGCACCTTCAAGGTTCACACGGGGATCGAGGTAACCACCCCAGCCGATCAACACCGCCGCCAGGCCCACAAAGCTGTGCAGCAGGGCAACCAGCTGCGGCATGGCGGTCATTTCGACCTTGCGCGCCAGGTGAATGCCGATCACCGCGCCCACGCCCATGGCGACGGCCACGGGCAGGTAGGCACCGGCGGTAATGCCGGCCACGGTGGCGATGATGGCAACCGCCATCCCCACCATGCCGTAGTAGTTACCGCGTCTCGCAGTTTCGTGGGTGGACAGTCCGCCGAGGCTCAGGATGAACATCACCGCGGAGAACAGATAGGCCATGGATATAACGCTGTTCATGTCTGTTTCTCCTTATCGACGGAACATTTTCAGCATACGGTGGGTTACAAAGAATCCACCGAAGATGTTGATACTGGCGAACAGTACCGCCACAAACGCCATTACAGTCACCAGCAGGGAACCGGTGGCACCTACCTGCAGCAGCGCACCGATGATGACGATGCCGGAAATGGCATTGGTCACGCTCATCAGCGGTGTATGCAGGGCGTGGGATACGTTCCAGATCACCTGCCAGCCGATAAAGATGGACAGTACAAACACGGTGAAGTGGGCCACGAAGTCCGCCGGGGCGGATTTGCCCAGCAACAGCAGCAGCGCACCGGCCACCGCCCAGAAGGCCACCAGCGACAGCGGGGAGGTTTTCTTTGCCGGCTTCGGCTCTACCTTGATCTGCGGTGCCGCCTCTTTCGGTTTCTGCGGCGCAGCGGACAGTTTCGGCGCGGGCGGCGGCCAGGTGATGGAACCCTCCTTCACCACGGTGGCACCGCGGATCGCCTCGTCGTCAAAGTTGATGTTGATCTGGCCATTCTTCTCCGGAGTCATGTCCGTGAGCAGGTGGCACAGGTTGGTGGCGTAAAGAGTGGAAGCCTGGGTGGCCGCGCGGCTCGCCAGGTTGGTGTAACCGAGGATGGTCACGCCGCTCTTCACCACCTTCTGGTCCGCTTCGGTGTAGTCGCAGTTGCCGCCCATTTCCGCGGCCAGGTCCACCACCACAGAGCCGTCGGCCATGGTGTCCACCATATCCGCCAGCCACAACTTAGGTGCCGGCTTGCCGGGAATCAGTGCGGTGGTGATGACGATATCCACTTCCTTGGCCTGCTCGCGGAACAGGGCCATCTCGGCGTCGATGAACTCCTTGGACATCTGCTTGGCGTAACCGCCGGTGCCGGAACCGTCCTCCTCAATTTCCACGGTGAGGAATTCCGCCCCCATGGATTCAACCTGTTCGCGTACTTCCGGGCGGGTGTCGAAGGCGCGCACGATGGCGCCCATGCTCTTGGCGGTGCCGATGGCGGACAGACCCGCCACACCGGCACCGATCACCAGTACCTTGGCCGGCGGGATCTTGCCGGCGGCGGTGATCTGGCCGGTGAAGAATCGGCCGAACTCGTGCGCCGCTTCGATCACCGCGCGGTAGCCGGCAATGTTCGCCATCGAGCTCAGCGCATCCATTTTCTGCGCACGGGAAATACGCGGGATGGATTCCACTGCCAGCGCATTGATGTTCTTGTCCGCCAGTTTCTGCAGCAGCTCACCATTCTGCGCCGGCTTCAGGAAGGAAATCAGCGTGGCGCCGGCGGGGATCAGGTCCAGCTCGGCATCCGAGGGCGACTGCACCTTCAACACCAGGCCGGCCTGGCCCAGGCAGTCGGCGGCGTTGGCGCAGATTTTGGCGCCCGCCTTTTCATAATCGGCATCGGAAAATTTGGCGGCTTCACCGGCGCCCTGTTCGATTACAACGTCAAAGCCCAGCGATTGCAGTCGCAGTACGCTGGCTGGCGTTGCCGCGACCCGCGCCTCGCCCGGCGCTGTCTCCTTTGGTATGGCAATAATCACCGTTTGTGCTCCCGTTCAAAATTGTCGTTGTTATATCGCCCGCGAATACGGGCATGCCCTGTATGGGCAATTTGAGTACCGCTGAAATGGATTCCCGATTATTTATTTCCCGCAAAAAGCATCCGACGACAGAGCGAAGGCGGGCGCCCCCGGGGAAATAAATTTTTCCAGGGAATTAAAACCTTTTCGGTAGGACGATGCATTAAAGAAAATAAAATAGGGGGACGGAAATAGAGGTTTCTTATTAGGCGCCTTATAGAATTTTATTAAAAATGCGCAAAAAGCAGCTTTTTCGACTGTAAATCAAGCATTAAACGGAACCCACTTAATGACTTTCATGCCAATACATTATTTTGCTACCTCCCCGGAATTTGGCGGGTCAAAAAACGCAATTTTGCGCCAAA
>NZ_DATCMV010000056.1:0-57941 GCF_036563125.1 Microbulbifer sp. | reverse complement strand
GGATGCGCTGTCCCACAACCTAGAAGCCTTCTGTGCTCCAAACTTCCACCCTATGGCGGAGGGAATTGCACTGGAAGCGATGCGCCTGATCAGCGTGTATCTTCCGCGCGCCGTCGCCGATGGGGGTGACCTGGAAGCGCGTATGCAGATGTTGGTGGCGTCCAGCATGGGCGCCACCGCGTTTCAGCGCGGACTCGGTGCCATGCACGCGCTGGCCCATCCGCTCGGTGCGCTCTACGACAAACACCACGGTTTGCTGAATGCCATCCTGATGCCCTACGTATTGGCTGCGAATCGGAGCGCCATTGAAGAGCCCATGAGCAGACTGTCCCGCTATCTGGCGTTGCCCTCGGCGGGTTTCAGCGGGGTACTGGAGTGGGTGTTGTTTCTGCGTCGGGATTTCGATATCCCGCACACATTGGCAGAGATTGGTATCGGCGATGAGGATGCGGATCGGGTCGCGCAAATGGCGGCCGCCGATCCGTCGGCACAAAGCAATCCGCTGCCGTTCAGTGTGGACGATTACCGCGGAATTTTTCTCCGCGCCTGTCGCGGGGAACTCTGAAGCGGCGCGTGAAATACGCGCCGCTCTTCATAAACCGCAACACCGCGTCGCGGATGCCGAGATCAATTTTTATCGATCAATATTTATCGGGGCTGTGCATTCGCGTTGCGGATCAGCGCCTGATAAAACCCAGTCGCCTTCACCATATTGTCGATACTGATACGCTCGTTGGTGCCGTGGAATCCGTGCACGTCTTCGCGGGTGACCAGCATGGGGTTGAATCGGTAACTGTTATCGGCAACCTCCTCGTAGCGGCGGCTGTCGGTACCGGCAATGGTCAGCCCGGGGGCGGCAATCACCGGGCCGAACAGTGCACGGCTGGTATCTGCGAGCAAGTGGAAACCGGGAGCCTCATCACTGGATACCCGGGAGGCGGAAGTCCCACTGCGCATCACCACGTCGATACGCTCGTCGTCGATGACCGTTTCCACATGCTGCAGCACATCATCGATGCTGTCCCGCGGGTGCAGGCGGAAGTTCACCGTGGCGGTGGCATTGATGGGCAGCACGTTGTCCTTCACGCTGGCGGAGAGCATGGTCGGCGCGGTGGTGGTGCGCAGCATGGCGGCGGTGCTGCCCTGCTTTTCCAGTACCGCTTCGATACCGCTGCCGAACAGCCACTGGTTGGCGAACATCAGGCGCTTTTCAAACGGCATATGGCGCGCGGCGGCGTCAAACAGCTTTTGGCTCAATCCCTCGAGACCACCGGACATGGGATTCCGGTTCAGCCGCACCAGGGCCTGCGCGAGAATGTCCACGGCGGTTTCCGCCGGCGGCATAGAGGAGTGGCCGCCCTGGCCGCGCGCCACCAGATCTACCGTGAGATACCCTTTTTCCGCCACATTGATACTGGCGATCGGGGCATCGACGCCGGGAATAAATCCGTGCAACAGGAAGGAGCCTTCGTCCAGGCTCCAGTCCAGCTGTACCCCTTCGCTTTGCAGTTTTTCCACCACCGCGGCGGTGCCTTGCTCACCGCCGATTTCCTCATCGCTGGTGAGGCTGATATAGACGGTGCGCTCGGGCTGGTAGCCCTGCCGCAGCAGGCCGGTGGCCGCTTCCAGCAGGGCAATCGCTGCACTCTTGTCATCCAGTGCGCCGCGCCCCCAGATATGGCTCTCATCCACGGTGCCCGCGTAGGGCGCGTGTTGCCATTCGGCTTCCGTTCCCGGGATTACTGGCACCACATCGTAGTGGGCGGAGAGCAGAATCGCGGGCAATTGCGCATTTTTCCCCGACCAGGCGAACAGCAGTGAAAATGCCTGCCCGTCCTGCTTGCCCAGTCTCTGCGGGGGCATCGCGCTGTGGACTTCCGGGTAGGTGGACGCCAGCCAGTCGATGAAGCTGTGGAATTCCCGTTGGGTTTCACCCTGCTCCAGTTGCGAGGAAACGGTGCGGAACTGGATCGCCTCGGACAGGTGTGTGGCAATGGTACTGGCGTCGAGGTCGAGAGGTTTTGGTTCGCCCTCTGCTACCGGCGGCGCGGTAAAACTGAGTGTGCGGATTACGATCACGGAAGCGAGTAGCAGCACCGCCAGACCGGCGCCGGCAAGGCATCGGTTAAGTATTTTGGTTTGCATGGTCAAAGTCTTGCATCGGTGTGTGACGGGCCCGGCGATAGAACCGCGCGGGCCTGAGTAGTGATTGCTTATGGAATAGTGTCAAACGTGCGCGACGGGATACCTCAGAAACGGTATTCCAGTTCGATCCCGGCGGTGCGCTCAAGACCGTAATAATGGCGCAGGGTGCCGAGGAAATCGCGGTTGGTGTCCACCAGATATTCCTCATCGGTCAGGTTGTGTACAAACAGCGCCGCATTCCAGGTATCCGCCTGGCTTTCCAGTCCAACCCGCGCGTTTACCAGCTGGTACGCATCCACCTGGCCAAACTGCACGATATCGCCACTCGCCAGGGTGCGCTCCGTTTCGTTATCCGCGGTGTTATACATGCTGCCGCGGTAAATGTAATCCAGGCGCAGCAGCAGGTCGGCACCGATACTGTTGATTGGCAAGTAGTACTGGCCGCCCAGGTTGAATGAGGTTTCCGGTGCGTTGGGCAGTTTGTTGCCGGAGAGGTCACTGCCGTTGGCATCCGCGTTGGGGTAGCTGGCAAATTCCGCACTCAGTAGGCCGAGGGAGGCATTGATGGTGAGGTTGTCGCTGGCGAGCCAGGTGACTTCCGCTTCCAGGCCGGAGGTTTCCACCTCCGCCGCGTTGCGAATGGAAATGGACGTGGCGCCCTCACCCAGGTCCACAAACTGGTTGACCTGGTAGTTTTCGAACACGGAGTGGAACAGCGCCAGGTTGTAGCTGAGCTGGCGGGATAGCGCGGTGCCCTTGAGGCCTATTTCAAACGCGTCGACCGTTTCCTTATCGAAATCGGTGCCTGCGGCCAGGTCACCGGCGGCGACAAAGTCCAGATTGAAACCGCCACTTTTGAAGCCGCCGCTGTATTTCGCGTAGGTGTTTACGTCATCACCCAGGGCGTAATTGATACTGAGGGTCGGGGCCACGTGGGTGTCGGTGCGGTCGTCTTTGACGTTTCCGGTGGCGATCTGGAACAGCGGTGCGCCGTGGCCGTCGATAGCCCAGTCTACGTCCTTCTGCTCCTCGGAATAGCGCAGGCCAAAGCCCAGCTTCCAGGCGTCGTTCAGCTGGTAGGAGCCATTCACATAGGCGGCGACGCTGCTGGTATCCACCACCCCTGTGCTGTACACCGGGCTGTCCGCATCGATCAGGCCGGGAAAGCCGTACTGCGCCTCCAGCAGGTTTTCAAACAGATCCGAGGAGGTCACCAGGCGATAACTGTCGGCCTCCTGCTGGTAAAGGTAGAGGCCGGCCACATAGTTGAAATCGTCCGCGCCCGGCGACACCAGCTGGAATTCCTGGGTCAGCTGGTTGTAGCTGTCCGCGTAGTTGATTTCCACCAGCTGATAGGGGGAGTAGTCGGTGTCGTTGTTGTAGGTCATCTCCGTGTCGCGGGACGCCGTGATGGAACGCAGGGTGAAGTCATTCGCCAGGTTCCACTCCATGGTGAGCGCGGCACCGCGGATGTCCCGCTCCTCAAACGGGTCCACGTTCATGGCCACCTCGTGTTTTTCCGGCGCGGCGGTGTCCGGGGCTGTGCCGAAGGTGTTGGTGACGGCCTCACCGGTGGCGGACAGGCGATCACTTTGCATGCCGTCCACGGCCAGGATCGCATTGAAGGCGCCGCCGGCGTCGTACATCAGCTGGGCGCGGTAGGCGCTGCCGTCCTGTTCGTTAAGCAGGCTGTTGGTGGTGAGGTTTTTGATATAGCCGTCGCGCTGCTGGCGGTTGACGGAAATCTTGCCGAACAGGCTGTCGGACAGGGGGGCGTTGACGGTGGCGGACAGCTGGCGGGAGTTCATGCTGCCGTACTCGGCGCTGACACTGCCGGCGAATTCATCCGTCGGCTTCTGCGAAATCAGGTTGATGGCGCCGGCCACGGTGTTCTTGCCGAACAGGGTGCCCTGGGGGCCGCGCAGCACTTCGATACGTTCCAGATCCACCAGGTCCTGGTTGATCGCCGGGGACTGCCCCAGATAGACACCATCCAGATAAACCCCCACGCGGGTATCGAAGCCGATATTGCGACTGTTGGAGCCTACACCGCGCATGCTTACCGAAGTGGTGAAATCGGTGCCAGAGCTGATATGCAGGTTGGGTACGAACTGGGCAACTTCAGTCACCTGGCGAACACCGGTCTGCTTGATCGCTTCCGCCCCCACATTGGTGATGGCAATGGGGACCTCGGTGATACGTTCGGCGCGCTTCTGCGCGGTGACCGTGACTTCTTCCAGTTCCGCGGCGAACGCGACGGGGGCCGCCTGGGCGGTAATCGCGGCCGTTACGGCGGCGGCCAGGACGTGGGGCAGAGAAAAGTGTGCTGCAGGGCGGCGGGCGTTCATGGGGGTTCTCCTGACGAACTTATTATTTTTTGCATGCCCGGCTACTCGTATGTGCCGGGGGCTCGTCAGGTTTATACCGGTTCTGTGCAGGTGCGGCGTCCGACCTCGCAATCTCGGAGTGATTCGTTTCCCCGAGAAATCCGAACTTGCGAATTCGGATTTAATTTCATTTAAAAATCAACAGGTTACCGATTTGTTCTCGTGGCTGCGGTAGCGGCTGGGAGACTCCCCGAGGCGCTTTTTGAACTGGGAGAAAAACGTGGAATTGGAATTAAAACCGGCCTGCAGACCGATTTCGGTGACCGACCAATGCCCGTTGGCCTGGTCCGCCAACAGCTGCGCCGCCTCCTCCACCCGGTACTGGTTGATGAAATCGTAAAACGACTGTCCGGCAATCCCGTTGATGGTTTCGGAAAGGTGATGCGCCGGTACATCCAGCCTCTGCGCCAGCTGGGCAATTTTAAGCCCCGGTTCCAGGTAGGGTTTCTGCTGCTGCATAACGTGTTGCAGCTGTTGCCACAGGGCCTCCGCGGCGCTTTCGCTCAGATTGCGCACAGTGGGTTTTCTGTTGGCGGATGTCGAGTCAGCAGGCGTATTTACCTCATCGCCCTTCGGCTCGGCCTCGTCCTCGTGTTCGCCAGGGCCTTCCGCCGACAGTTGGATAATGCGCTGCCGCAGCCCGAACCAGCCCAGCACCACGCTCATGATCAGCGGTGCCAGCGACTGCAGCATTCCAGGCGTCAGTTCGCGAGCGGGTACCAGCCAGCCATATACCTCCAACGGTATACACGCCGCGGCGATGGCGAGAAAGGTAAAGCTCAGGCCCCGCAACCAGCTCAGGTCAACCGGCTCGATATTGGAGTAACTCTCCCTCACCCGGCGCTGATAGGGGCGCAGCAGGCGCAGTACCCAGCTGGAATAGATGATTGCCGAGCTGATTGCCGCCGCGCGGTGTACAAAGCGCGCGTGGGTGACCTCGCTGGCGATGCACTCCCCCGCGCCGAGACACGGGCTCTCAATGTATAACTGCCACAACCACACCAGCGCGGAGGCCAGTGCCGGTGCCAGGTGCCACAGGTGTTGCCGCTGCCAGCGGAACCCGGGTTCCGTCAACAGCCGGCAATAGAAGTAGAGCAGAGGGCCAAACAGCAGTTGCAGGGCAAATATCGCGTGAAAGCTCGCCGACAGCGTCTCCACTTCGATTATTGGTACGTAGACCAGAGCCCACAGGGTGCAGATCGCCAGCAGCGCGCCCAGGCAACGGTTCGCGCGGCGGTTGCCCCAGGGAGCCATAAACAGCAGCAGAGCCAGGGTGAAACCGGTGGCGATGCCAAACAGAATCACGAGGCTGGTGAGGTGGAGGGTAATCTCTTGGGTCAGGAGCATGGGCACGGATACGTCTGATGGCCTGGCTGAAGATGGACAAGCTTACTCAAAAGCCGCTAGCAGGTCAGTGATTTCCGTCGAGAGCGTTTCGGTCACGCCGGACAGACTGGCGGATCGGGAGGCCTGTACGGCATACCAGAGTGCCGACAGGTAGCGGTATACCCGCTGCCAGTAGGCCAGCCTATTCATGTCTGTATCACTGGCGGGGCGCTGCAGATAGGCCATGAGCAGAGCCTGCTGCTGGCGGCGGTCCAGCTGGTATCCCTGGGCTACAGTAGCCAGGTCAAAAAATGGGT
This sequence comes from Microbulbifer sp., assembly GCF_036563125.1. Lineage (GTDB taxonomy): Bacteria > Pseudomonadota > Gammaproteobacteria > Pseudomonadales > Cellvibrionaceae > Microbulbifer. The sequence goes on along the minus strand of NZ_DATCMV010000056.1, from coordinate 51,766 downwards.
CGCCGACCGCGGCGTACTCCCAGTCGAGCGCACGAAGCTGGCCGGAGGCATCCAGAATCAAGTTGTCCGGGAGCAGGTCATTGTGACACAGGCAATAAGCACGAGGGTTGTCATTGTGCTGCTGGAGCAGTGATTGCATCAAATCGTGCAGCTTCGATAGCGGCTGGAAGAACGGGGCCGCCTGGTCGATGGACTGCCAGTAGTGGTCCGCTTTGTGGGCTATGTTCAGCTGTGCAGAAATGGGTGGCAGCTGGTGAATCAGCCGCAGCAGTTGCGCGATCTGTGCCAGCGCCCGGGGTTGGTGAAGTTCCAGCTTTGCGCCGTGGATAAAGCGGGTCAGCAGGTAGCGGCGATCCGGGTCGATATAGACGAGCGGTGCGCACAGGTGGCGGGCATCTGCCCGGCGCAGGGCCGCTGCCTCTGCACTGCGGTCGAGATCCAGTGCGCGGAAGTTGCTTGTATTTACGCGCAGCACCAACTTGTCACCACCGGCCTGCAGCAGAAAGCTGCGGTTGGTCAGCCCGCCGCTGAGCGGACGAATCAGTTGCGGTGGGCTGTCACTCCATCGCCGCCATTCACTGGCGAGAAGTTTTTCCACCTCCGCGCTCATACGGCGACCGCTTGCCCGGGTTCAACTTGCTGTTGCCGGTACAGCGCGTACCACTGGAAAAAACCGATCACCACGAGGATCACGTAGAGCACAAACAACAGTGCGGTGAGATACAGCCCGCGATCGAGGTAGAGATAAATCGCAGCGCCGTCAATCACGATCCAGTAGAGCCAGTTTTCCAGTACCTTGCGGGTGACCATGTAGGTGGTCACCACCGCGCCCCAGGTGGTGAAGGAGTCCAGGTAGGGCAGGGCGGCACTGGTGTAATTGTCCAGCACATAACCGAATACCAGGGTAAGTACACCGACAGCGGCAAAGGCATAGAGGTGAGTGGCACTGGACCAGCGGTGGATGTGCAGTGTTTCGCCATCACCTTTTCGACGTCGCCACTGCCACCAGCCGTACACCGCGATCGCCAGATAAAAAATCTGCAGCGCGGACTCCATTACCAGGCTCACGTCCCAGAACAGGAACAGGTAAATCGCGGTGCTGGCAAATGCCGCGTACCAGCACAGGATGCTTTCCCGCATGGCGAGCAGCAGGTAGGCCAGTGCCAGCACCACCGCGGCCACTTCCCACAGGGTCATGGCCGCAAAAGCGCTGGCGAGGGCTTCACGGATTTCCGGGCTAAGCATCGGCTGTCGGGCTCAGGTCGCCATCGATAAATTTGCACACGAATATCGCGCGCCCGAACTGCTCGTGGCTTTTGCGCATCTCCGCTTTCAGCGTGTCCATCACCAGGTCGTAGTCACCGAAGACCTGAGTGCTCATGGTGTTGGTGATGACCCGCAACTGCGGGTGCGTATTCAGGCGCTGGATAAATTCCTTGATCGCCGGAATGTACTCGTTTTTTAGCGGGTACATGCTGATTTCGACGGAGAGCTTCATAGGGAACTCCTGGTTAAAAGGTATAGCTGGCGGAGACACCGGCAATTCTAGGCTCGCCCAGCTGGTAGTAGGCCTCCGGCGCATAGCCATTGGCGGGATTGTTGCCGAACTGGTTGCTGAAGTAGAAACCGCGGGTGTAGACGACCTCGTTGGTCAGGTTTCTGCCCCACAGGGACACATCCCAGCTGTCGCCGCGGTAGGTCAGGCGCGCGTTGACCAGTTCGTACGCGGTGGACTTCTCGTCGTGACTGTTGGAGAAGTAAAAATCGTCTTTGCCTTCCAGCTCCAGCCGCGCCGACAGGTTCTGTGTCAGCGCGAACTCGGCGCCGGTGAAGAACTGGTAGTTGGGCGCGTGGGCCAGATCGCGGCCGTTTAGGCTGATGGGGGTGACCTCGCCGGTATAGTCGTCGCGCGCATCGACATGAGCGCTGCTGATGAAATCTTCAAACTCCGCATTCAGCCAGCCCGCGCTGGCGAACAGGCGCAGAGCGTCGCTGGCCTGGTAGTTCACTTCCGCTTCCACACCGGTGGTGCGGCCACCGGCGGCGTTGGTAAGGTAGTCGTCGAAGGAAAAATCTTCCGGATCGAAAATGGACTGCTTGGCCTGCACGTCGCTGCGGTCCTGGTAGAAGGCGGCAAGCTGCGCCTGCAGGCGGTTCTCGAGCCAGTCACCTTTTATCCCCAGCTCGTAGTTGAGCATGTGTTCGGTGTCGAACAGGAAGGTGTCGCTGCCGATGGCTGGGTTGCTGGCGGAGGCGGAAATGATGCGACCGTTCACGCCGCCGGCCTTGTAGCCGCGGGACAGGGTGCCGTACACCAGAGTGTTGTTGGCGGCGCTAAATTGCAGGGTGATATTGCCTCCCCACAGGTTTTCATCGGTGCTGTCGGCAACGGCGAGTGAGTCCTCGTAAACCGCACGGCGCTGTTCCAGGCGCAGGCCGGTGATCAGTTCCAGGCGATCGCTCAGGGCGGTGTTCAGCTGGCCGTAAATCGCGGCGTTGTCGGTGTCGAACTGGCTGGCGAAGCTCGCGTTGCGTACGAGTGCTTCTTCTTCGCTGCGCAGGTATACGCCGACGACCCAGCCGGTGCTGTCGCCAAACAGGCGGCTCGCTTCGGTGGAGATAGCCCGGATGTCCACACTCAGGTTGTCGCGGTCGCGCAGGTAGTTGTCGGTAGAGCTGTATTCCCAGGGGTGAAAGCCCACATAGGTCCAGTCCTCGTCGTAACCGTACTCGGTGTCGGAACTGGCGGCGCTCAGTACGGACTTGAGGGTGAACAGGTTGTTGCCGGTCCACAGGCCGCTTACCGCGCCCGCAAGTGTTTCCTGGCGGTCCCAGCCGGGCTGGTCGGACAGGGTGTTGCGGGAGTTATCCAGGGTGAAGGCGTCGTAGCCGTTATCCGCATCCAGATAAAACAGGGTGAAATCCAGCTGCAGGTCATCGTTTGCCTGATAGCGGAGTTTGCCGCGGGCCACGGTTTCGTCGAGGTTGTTGGTGTCGTCGCGGCCCAGGTAACGGTTGTGCACGTAGCCGTCGGACTGCTGGTTCTGCACCGCGAAACGGTATCCCAGCTGCTCCGACAGCGGGCCGCTAGTGACCGCCGACAGGGTGTGGGAGCCGTACTGGGCGGCCTCCGCAGAGACCCTGGCGAAGGTTTCGTTTGCCGGGGCGTTGCTGGTCATGCTGACCAGACCCGCCAGCGCATTGGCGCCGTACACCGTGCCCTGGGGGCCGCGCAGGATTTCCACCTGTTGCATATCCAGGGTGCTGGCGGCAAGACCGAGACCGGTGAAGTCGATACCGTCGACGATCAGGCCCACGGAGGGATTCACCGGATCGATAAACTGGCTGCGTTCGCCGATACCGCGGATCTGCACAAAACGGCCGCGGGAGGCGCCGCTGGCGAAGTTCACATTCGGCGCCAGGTTCAGCAGTTGTTCCAGATTGGTGGCGCCGCGGGCCTCGATGGCCGCGCTGTTCAGCACGCTCACGCTGGTGGGGGTGTCGAGCTGGGTGTGCTCGCGCAGCTGGCTGGTAACCGTCACTTCTTCCAGTGCGGCGGGTTCCGCCACAACGATGGAGGCGCCGGCACTGGCGATTAGGCCGATACAGCGGGCGAGGGTGTTTACTCTGGGGTGTGACTTCATGGCTCTCTCTCTTCATCCGATTGGAAAGAGACCCGGTGCGCGACGTGAAAAGGGGGGAGTGTGAGAACCCACACTGGGTACCTATTCCTACGCCGGTATTAACCGGATCAGGTTCAAGGGTTTGCCCGTCGGGATCACGCGGATCCAGCGGCATCTCAGGCGTTAGCCACCCCTTAGGTTTTGCGGGCGCGATACTAGCAGATCGTGGGCGGAGCGGGAAACGGCGGAGCGCCCGGTTTCTGCCTGACCACTTTAATTAATTGGCCAAACACCTATAATCGGCGGAACAATTTCTAACCACACCGAATATGCAGCCCTGAGTAGCGGGCCAGCGGGGGACCAATTCATGAAAATCGCACTGATGAACGAATTCAGCCAGGCATCCAAAAACGCCATCGTGCTGAAAGAACTGCAGGACGTGGCCGGCGCGCTGGGCCACACCGTTTACAACACCGGCATGAGCGATGACAACGATCACCGCCTCACCTACATCCACCTGGGTATCATGGGCAGCCTGTTATTGAACGCCAAGGCCGTGGACTTCGTGGTGAGCGGCTGTGGTACCGGCCAGGGTGCACTGATGTCCCTGAACGCCTACCCGGGCGTGGCCTGTGGCTACTGCATCGACCCGGCGGATGCCTACCTGTTCGCGCAGATCAACAACGGCAATGCGCTGTCGATTCCCTTCGCCAAGGGCTTCGGCTGGGGCGCGGAGCTGAATATCCGCTACATGTTCGAAAAAGCCTTTACCGGTGAGAAAGGCCAGGGTTACCCGGCTGAGCGTCGCGAGTCCCAGGTGGCGAATGCCGGTATCCTGAACCACATCAAGGAAGCCACTTCCAAGTCCTACCTGGACGGTCTCAAGGCCATCGACCCCGAGCTGGTGAAAACCGCAGTGGGCGGCGAGCGCTTCCAGGCCTGCTTCTTCGAAAACAGCCAGGACCAGGCGCTGACCGACTTCGTGCGCGCGGCACTGGATTCCTGAATCCTGCTGCGACTGCGCAGACCGCTCCGGGGCTCTCCCTGAGCGGTTCTCCCTTCCCCAGCTTTTTCCCGCCTTTTCCTTTTCCAACCCGTTCGCTTTAGGTAATCCACATCCCCTGCGCTAGGATTGGCGGGATTTTGACGTCCGAAATTTGTGTACCCAAGGAGTCACCGTGCGCGCATTTTCCCTGCTGGATCTCTCACTCATAACCGAAAGCGGCGATGCCCGTCAGGCGCTGATGGATTCGCTGGACCTGGCGCAGCATGCGGAGAATCTCGGTTACAAGCGTTTCTGGATGGCGGAACACCACAACATGACCGGCGTCGCCAGCGCTGCGACAGCGGTGGCCCTGGGGCATATCGCTGCCGGTACCCGCAAGATCCGCATCGCCGCCGGCGGCGTGATGCTGCCGAATCACGCGCCGCTGGTGGTGGCGGAACAGTTTGGCACCCTGGCCGCGCTGTACCCGGATCGCGTCGACCTGGGGCTCGGGCGCGCGCCGGGCACCGACGGCGCCACCATGACTGCGTTGCGCCGGGACCCGATGCACGCGGCGGATCACTTCGCCGAAGACGTGCAGGAGCTGCTGCATTATTTCGCCCCGGAAAAACCCGGACAGCGGGTGCGCGCGGTGCCTGGGGTGGGCTTGCAGGTGCCGGTGTGGCTGCTGGGTTCCAGCCTTTACTCGGCGCAGCTGGCGGCGGCGCTGGGTCTGCCATTTGCCTTTGCCTCGCATTTTGCGCCGGCGATGCTGGATCAGGCGCTGCACCTGTATCGCACCAAATTCCAGCCCTCCGAATACCTCGACGCGCCCTACGCCGCCGCGGCAATCAATGCCTTCGCCGCGGACACGGAGGCCGACGCGCGCAGGCTGATGACTTCCATCGAACAGCAGTTTGTGGCCCTGCGCCGCGGCACTCCCGGCCGCCTCAAGCCGCCGGTAGACGATCCCGCGACTATTGCCTCGCCGGTTGAACGCGCGCAGGTCGCGCAGGCGCTGGCGGAATCCGCGGTGGGTACCAAAGACCAGGTTGCCGAGTGGATCGACCGTTTTGTCGCGCGCACCCGGGTGGATGAGCTGATCGTGACCGGCCCCATTTACGATCACGCCGCGCGCCTTAAATCGTTCGAGATCGTGGCGGATGTTTTGAATGCGCGGGTAAACGGGACCCGGGGATGAGCGTAAAAACAGGGATGAGTGCAAAAAATGGCAACTTGCAAATACGCCCAGCGAGTACCGATGACTTTGCGGCGATCTGGCCAATTTTTCACGAGGTGGTGAGTGCCGGCGAGACCTATGCCTACGATCGCGCGACCGATCGCGAGCAGGCATTTCGCCTGTGGATGGAAACACCGCGCGAGACGTTCGTATGCGAAGCCGACGGTGAAATACTCGGTACCTATTACCTGAAAACCAACCAGGCGGGACCCGGTGCCCATGTGTGTAACTGCGGCTATATGGTGTCTTCTGCCGCCCGCGGTCGCGGTGTGGCGTCGGCCATGTGCGATCACTCGCAGCAGCGGGCGAAAGCACTTGGATACAAGGCCATGCAGTTCAACTTTGTGGCGTCATCCAATGAGGGTGCTGTGCGCCTGTGGCAAAAACTTGGATTTGATATTGTCGGGCGGCTACCGCGCGCGTTCGATCATCCCGCGCGCGGACTGGTGGATGCACTGGTGATGTACAAGTGGCTTGCCGATTAAAACAATAGCGATACCGGGAGTTTGTGTCGCACGGCTATTTTAAAAGCGCGAATTTCGTAAAAAGGGAGTTTTACGCATGATGGATTCTGTTGCCCCCGGCACCGTCAAATTGCTTTGCTGCGTTTGCGGTGAACCGGTTCCCGCACTGCAGCAGCGAGAGGCGGCAACGGCAGAGTTTCCGCTGTGCCGATCATTTGACTGTAACCGCTTTGTCCAGCAGAACCGCTCCCTGCCGGCCAACCTGTTTCGCGCGCAGCTGGAATTTTTGCGGACACAGTTTCGCGAACTAAAGAGCATACAGCAGGATCGCGAGCGAAGAATCAGTGCGCGGGTGGCGGAGGAGGAACGGCAAAACCAGCAGCTCCTGGATACTGTGCTGGAACAGAGGCCGGCGCTCGCCGAGGGTGATGTCCAGCTGATGGTCATTCCCGCCGGGCGCACGCACGTTGCGCCGGTACCCCCGCAGCGTATCGACAATTACCGCACCCACCTGCAGGAAATGCTGGCGGCAGCGGAAGAATGCATTTCGACGTCCGCTATTGCCGAAGATCGGAACCTCCTCTATGTGGAAGACTTCGAGCGGAATAGCGACCGTTTTCAGCGCACGCCCGAACTGCAGGCGGTGAGCAACCAGCTGTGCGCCATGTGTCGCGGTGCCTGCTGTTCATCCGGTGGGGATCACGCCTATCTGTCGCCACTGATTCTGCGCAGGATGCTGGACGCGAATCCGGAACTTGGCGGAGAGGATATCGTCGCCCGCTATCTGTCCTGTGTGGCGACGGAAGCCGTCGAGGGTTCCTGCATCAACCAGACCGCAAGCGGATGCAGCCTGCCGCGGGATATGCGCTCGGACACCTGTAACGCCTATTTCTGCGACCCCATTCTGAACTATCACCGCGACAGCGAAGAGGCGGGTGTGGTGCGCACCGTATTCGCTGTACAGCGAGAAAACACCTTTGCCGGCACCATCGATCCGGATACAGCGAACGACGTCCTCGCCACGGCACTGGTGACAGCAGACCGGCTGGAAAATCTGCCGGAAGAGATCGATTGAAATTCTATGTCGGTCTCTGTCAGCCCGGTGATGCCGCGATACGGGTGGTGAGCGGCTTGCCCTGCTCAAATTCGCTAAACGCCTGCAGTGCGGTCGTTGCGATATCCGAGAGTGCGTGATCGGTGAGAAACGCCATGTGCGAGGTAACGATCACATTCGGGAAAGTGAGCAGGCGGCAGAAGGTGTCGTCCTGCAGTACGTCGGTGGAGCGGTCGTTGTAGAACAGGTTGGCCTCGTCCTCGTATACATCGATGGCCGCCCCGCCGAGATGCCCGGATTTCAGCCCTTCGACCAGCGCGCGGGTATCGATCAGTCCACCGCGCCCGGTGTTGATGATCAGCGCCCCGGGCTTGAGTTGCGGCACCGTGGTCGCGTTGAGGATGTGATGGGTTTCCGGCGTCAGCGGCAGGTTGAGCACCAGGATATCGGCGTCGCGGGCAAGCTCGGAAATTGTGCAATGGGTGGCAAGGTTGTCGAGTTCCCGGTGTCGCTGCAGATCGTGGTAGAGGAGGCGGCAGCCGAAACCGCTCAGTGCTTTGATCACCAGGCCCCCGATCTGGCCGGCGCCGAGAATTCCCACGGTTTTGTCGGAAAGCTGTGTGCCGGTTAAGCCGTCAATACTGAAATTGAACTCGCGGCTGCGCAGGAAGGCGCGGTGAATTTTTCGCGTCAGGGACAGGATCAGCCCTACAGTAAATTCCGAAACCGAGTGGGGTGAGTAATGTGGTACCCGCGCCACCGGGATGCCGGCCTGAGCTGCTGCGGCGAGATCAATCTGGTTGTAGCCGATGGAACGGGTAACGATCACCTTGCAGCCACTGGCTTTAAGTGTGGCGATGGTGTCGCTGTCGACCTGGTCGTTCACGGTAACACAGACCCCGTCACTGCCTTTCCCGAAATGCGCGTTATCGGGATCCAGCCGGTCACTGCGATAGACGAGCTGATGCCGGTGGTCGAGATTGACCGCATCAAACGTCTGTTGCTCGCAACCCAGCGTGCTGAACAGGGTGATCTTCAACGCTCAAGCCTCCATTGTTTGCAGGTTTATCTTGCCGGCAGGCAGCGCGCCGCAGCAGCGAGATATATCCGGGTTTTGCGGCGCCACTTGTCCGGATTCGGCACCACCTCGTCCAGCAAGTGTGCCGCCGCCAGCTGCGCACGCAGAAAGGCGCGGTAACACTGGTAGAACCGCACCAGTGCCGGATCCGGCGCGCCATCTTCAGAGTAACTACCCACAATCGATGCGCACAGGTCAGGACGCCCGAGCAACTCGCATTCGAGTGCCAGGTAGCAGAGCTCATCCAGCGGATCCACGCAGCGCAGGTCGCGGTTGAACTCCAGGCAGTCAATGATCTGTGGCGGCTCGGTAAGAAAGCAGTGCTCCGGGCGCAGGTCGCCGTGCCCTTCAACGATATGCCCGTTCTCGGCGCGCCCGCCGACCAGTGCGCAGTGGGAATGGGTGAAAGCGACCAGCCTGGCGGCGAGCCCGTCGATCTCCGCGCCATCCAGCGCCAGTGCCGGAGTGCGCAGCCCCGAACGTACCGTTTCGATACGCTGCCGCAAGCGCGTCAGGTACTGGGCGGCGCTCAGTGGCAGCGGCGCCGCCAATCGATAGAAATCCTGCAAGCGCTGCAACAGTGGTGCCAGTGACTGCGCGCTGGCGCGATCTATTTGTTGCGACAGGCAGTCGTCTTCCCGCAGGCGTCGCATTTTCACCAGCCACTCCACCGGTGTGCCGGACTGGCCCAGTGAGAGGGAGCCTGCAGCCGTCAGCCGCAATGGCACCACGTCCAGGTAAACCCCGTCCGTAAGCCGCCGGTTCAGGCGCAATTCCTCGCTGCAGACCCCATAGCGCTTATCCAGGCTGCTGAAATCCAGGTAGTTGAAGCGCACCGGCTTTTTCATCTTGTAGACGAGGTTGTCGGTCAGAAACAGCCGTGCCATATGGGTTTCCATCAGGCACACGGACGCCGTCCCCTCCGGGTAGCTACCCGGAGCGAGCAGGAAACGGGTCTTCTCCTCCAGGCTGGGAAGTTCGCTGTCGGCTGTGCGCATGGTTTGAATCGGCAATTCGGTCCTGTTTGCTAGTCTAGTTGTATTACTCCTTCGCCAATTTCTACCGGGCAGGATTGTTATGGAGCCGTTTGAAAACCGCGTTGCGGCGGGGCGTCAGCTGGCTGAGCTGCTCAGCGACTACCGCGACCGCGACGATGTCATCGTGCTGGCGCTGCCCAGGGGAGGGGTTCCGGTAGCGCTCGAGGTGGCGCGCCGGCTGCACGCACCGCTGGACTTGATGCTGGTGCGGAAACTGGGGGTGCCCGGTCATGAAGAGCTGGCGATGGGGGCGATTGCCAGCGGCGCGCGGGTGCTGAACGAGGACGTCATCCTCAATTGTGGCATCAGCGAGTATGACCTGGAGCGGGAGACCCGCGCCGAGGAGGCGGAGCTGGAGCGCCGCGCCCGGCGCTACCGCGGTGACCGGCCCTGGCCGCAACTGGAGAATCGCTGTGTCATTCTGGTGGACGATGGCATCGCCACCGGCGCCACCATGGCAGTGGCCGCGCGCGCGGTGCGGGAGCAGCGCCCGTCGGAGCTGGTAATCGCGGTTCCGGTGGCACCGCCCGCAACCATCGAGCGCTTCGCACCGCTGGCGGATCGCTTTGTCTGCCCGCTCAAGCCAATGTCGTTCTGGGCCATCGGCGCCTGGTACCGGGACTTCACCCAGCTGAGCGACGAGCAGGTCATCGCGATGATGCGGGAAGCCGACGACCTGCGGGGTGAGCAGCCATGAGTGGAGGACAGCCATGAGCGGTACTGTCATTCGCCGCGAGGTGCAGATCGATACCGGCGCCGGGCCGCTGGAGGGCTTTCTGGCGCTGCCGGCGGGCGGCCAGTCGCTGGTGCTGTTCGCCCACGGCAGTGGCAGCAGCCGCTTCAGTCCGCGCAACACCATGGTTGCAGGGGCGCTCAACGCGGCCGGTATAGGCACACTACTATTTGACCTGCTCACTGCAGACGAGCACCGCATCGACGAGTTCACCCGGGAATATCGCTTCGATATCGACCTGCTGGCCCAGCGTTTGGTCGATGCGCTCGACTGGGTCAAGGCGCAGCCGGATACCCAGAGCCTGCACCTGGGGCTGTTTGGTTCCAGCACCGGTGCCGCCGCGGCACTGATGGCGGCGGCGGAGCGGCCAGAGTACGTTGATGCGGTGGTGTCGCGGGGCGGGCGCCCGGACCTGGCGGGCGACGCACTGCCGCTGGTGGCGGCGGCCACGCTGATGATCGTGGGTGGCGAGGATCACCAGGTGATCGAACTCAACCGCGCGGCTGCGGCGAATATGCGCTGTGATCCCGAACTGCAAATCGTACCCGGCGCCACCCACCTGTTCGAGGAGCCCGGCACCCTGGAATCGGTGGTTGCCCTCGCCATCGACTGGTTTCAGCAAACTCTGCGGGATGACTGACCCATGCGCCCGTTGAAACTGTTTAGCCTGGATACCGGTGCCGATTTCGCATTGCGTGTTGCCACTGCCCTCGGCTTGCCGCTGGCGGCGCACGAGGAGCGGGATTTTGTCGACGGCGAGCACAAGCTGCGTCCGCTGGACGACGTGGAGGGGGCCGATGTCTACCTGGTGCAGTCGCTGTTCACCGAGCCCGCCAGTAGCGTGGATGACAAGCTGGTGCGGCTGCTGTTTTTCGTCGGTGCACTAAAGGACGCCGGCGCCGCCCGCGTCACCGCGGTGATTCCCTACCTGTGTTACGCGCGCAAGGACCGCCGCACCAAGCTGCACGACCCGCTTTCGAGTCGCTACCTGGCATCCCTGTTCGAGTCGCTGGGTACCGACTGTGTGGTGACCCTGGATGTGCACAACCTGGCCGCGTTTGAGAACGCCTTTCGCATCCGCACCCTGCACCTGCCTGCGCAACCGCTGTTTGTGGATTTTATTGCCGAGCGACTGCAGGGGGATGGCAATCCGCTGGTGGTGGCATCGCCGGATGTGGGCGGTGTCAAGCGCGCTGAGGCCTTGCGCCAGGCGCTCGGCGAGCGCCTTGGTTGTGTTGTGGGGCGGGCGTTTGTCGAGAAATACCGCAGCGCTGGCGAACTGTCCGGTGGCGTACTGGTGGGTGAAGTGGCTGGTGCCAGCGTGGTGATTGTGGACGACCTGATTGCCGGTGGCGGCACCATAACGCGGGCTACGGAAGCGGTGCAGCGAGGCGGCGCCGCGCGGATATTCGCACTGGCAAGCCACGGGCAGTTCTGCGGCAATGCCCTGGCCGATCTGGCGCAACTACCGCTGGAGGCACTGGCGGTCACCAATTCGCTGCCGCAACCCGCAGGGGCGCAGCTGCAGGTGGTGGACTGCGCACCACTGCTGGCGGAGGCGATCCACCGGCTGCACAGCGGCGGTCCGGCCACACAGCTGAGCGTGTGACGTGGAATACTTTGACGCCGAAATTTCCCGCTTTATCTGGGATACCAAATATCGCTATCGCAATGGCGATCAGGTCTGCGATTCCACCCTGGAAGATAGCTGGCGGCGGGTGGCGCGGGCACTGACGAAAGTCGACCGCCAGCGCGGGCACTGGGCGTTGCGCTTTTTCCGTAACCTGGAGGATTTCCGCTTTTTACCCGGCGGGCGCATTCTCGCTGGCGCCGGTACCGAGCATCGCGTAACCCTGTTCAACTGTTTTGTGATGGGCACCATCGAGGACTCCATGGAGGCGATCTTCGAGCGCCTCAAGGAATCGGCGCTGACCATGCAACAGGGCGGTGGTATCGGCTGCGATTTTTCCACCCTGCGCCCCGCCGGCAGCCGCGCGCATCACACCGGTACTATCGCTTCCGGCCCGGTTTCCTTCATGCGCATCTGGGACGCCACCTGCGCGACACTCCTTTCTACCGGCAGCCGTCGCGGTGCAATGATGGCCACCCTGCGCTGCGACCACCCGGATATCGAACGTTTTGTGGAAGCCAAGCGCGATCCGCGCGAGTTGCGTCACTTCAACCTGTCGGTGCTGGTCAGCGATGAATTCATGGCGGCGGTGGATGACGACCGCGATTGGGCGCTGGTGTTTCCCGAGCAGATGCTGGAGGGAGAGGGGCACGAGCAGCTATTGCGTGTGTGGAGCGGCGGGGCAAAGCCTTTACCGTGCCGGGTAGTAAAGCGTATCCGCGCGCGCGATCTGTGGCAGAAAATCATGCGCGCCACTTACGATTGCGCAGAACCCGGTGTGCTGTTTATCGACCGTATCAACAGCCGGAACAATCTCCATTATCGCGAGCAGATCAGCGCGACCAACCCCTGCGGTGAAATTCCACTGCCGCCCTACGGCGCCTGTAATCTGGGCTCGGTCAACCTGATGCGTTTTGTACAGGCTCCGTTTACCGCACGTGCAGATCTCGACTGGTTCGGCATTGATGAGTGCGCGGCAGTGGGGGTGCGGATGCTGGACAATGTCATCGACCTGTCACATTACCCGTTGCCATCGCAAAAAAAACAGGCTCACGGCAGTCGCCGTATCGGTATCGGCATCACCGGGTTGGCGGATGCGCTAATTGCCCTGGGGCTGCACTACGACAGCGATGCGGCGCGTGCTCTAGCCGCACGGGTGATGGAAACCGTGCGCGACAGCGCCTGGCGCGCATCGATTGCACTGGCGGTGGAAAAGGGGCCATTTCCATTTTTTGAACGCGACAAGTATCTCTCCGGTACCGATGCGCGTGCGCTGCCGGAAAAACTGCGCAAGGGTGTTGCCGACAAGGGCCTTCGCAACAGCCACCTGATCGCCATTGCGCCCACCGGCACCATCAGCCTGCTGGCGAACGGGGTTTCCAGTGGTATCGAACCGGTATTTGATTTCCATCACCGGCGCCGGGTTCTCACCGGGCAGGGTGCTTATCGCGAGTTCGATATCGATGACCCGGTGTGGAAACTCTGGTGCGAACGCGGCGGCGACCCCGATCGCTTACCGGAGGAATTCGTATCCGCGCGCCAGCTTTCGCCACTGGCCCACCTGCGCATGCAGGCGGCGCTGCAACCCTATGTGGACAACGCTATTTCCAAAACCGTGAATGTACCGGTGGATTACCCGTTCGCGGAGTTTGAATCCCTCTACCGCCAAGCCTTCGCTCTCGGACTCAAGGGCTGTACGACTTTTCGTCCCAACCCGGTTACCGAGTCGATTCTCAGCAGTGCCGACGAACCGCCGGCAAGCCACTGTTGCGATATCGAGCGGGAAGGCGAGTAGAAATGAGGTAAATGGAGACCTTGTGAAATAACAACACCGGATTGTTTGGTGGGCTGGCAGCGGGCAGGGTGATTTCCGTTACAATGCGGGATCAATCACCCATATCGCGGAGTCTCCATGAGTCAGTCCTGCAATCATTCCTGGTTTGACGAGCTGCCGGCCGCCTTTCACGCCTACCTGAACGGCCGTCGTCTGGACGAAGTGGAATGTATTGTTCCCGACCTGAACGGCATGTCCCGCGGCAAGGCCATGCCGCTCAGCAAGTTTTCCCCGGATAGCCCGGTGTTCCTGCCGATCTCCATTTTTTACCAGACCATTACCGGTCAGGACGTGGAAATGGATATCGAAAACCAGTGGGCCGAGAGTGACATGGCGCTGGTGCCGGATATGTCCACGGCGATGGCCGTGCCCTGGGCGAAGCAGCCGGCACTGCAGATCATTCACGACCTGCAGGATCTCAACGGCAATCCCATTGCCTGTGCGCCGCGCAATGTGCTGAAGCGTGTGGTCGCCATGTACGCGGAAAAAGGCTGGCAGCCGATTGTGGCACCGGAGCTGGAGTTCTACCTGACCAAGCCAAATATCGACCCCAACGAGCCGATCGAACCGCCGGTGGGACGCAGTGGCCGCTCCGGTACTTCGCTGCAGTCCTACTCGATGACCGCCATCGACGAATACGGCCCGGTGATTGATACCATTTACGAGTACGCGGAATCTGCGGGTCTGCACATCGACTCGGTGATCCAGGAAGACGGCGCCGGGCAGGTGGAATTCAACCTGACCCACGGCGATCCGCTGTGGCTCGCGGACCAGGTGTTTTATTTCAAACGCATCATCAAAGAGGCGGCGCTCAAGAACAACATGTTCGCCACCTTCATGGCAAAACCGATGCGCGACCAGCCCGGCAGCGCCATGCATGTGCACCAGAGTGTGGTGGATATGCAAACCGGCAAAAATATTTTTTCCGATGACGACGGCAATGCCACCGATCTGTTCCGCTACTTTATCGGCGGTACCCAAAAACATTTGCGCGAAGTGATGCCGTTCATCGCGCCGAATGTGAATTCCTACCGGCGTTTCGAATCCGAGGCGAATTCCAGTGCGCCGACCAATACCGGTTGGGGTTACGACAACCGTGCTACCGGTCTGCGGGTACCCAATTCCGGCGCTCAGGACCGCCGCTTGGAAAACCGTGTGATCGGTGTGGATGCCAACCCGTACCTGGCGATTGCCGCGAGCCTGATCTGTGGATATCTCGGTATGGTGAATCGCATCGAGCCGGATGCACCGGCGGAATCGGAACTGGACGAAGAACAGGAAGCGCTTTCATACATTCCCCTCACCTTCGATGAGGCCCTGCGTATTTTTGACGATGCGGAGGAGATTCATCAGGCGCTGGGGGAGGGCTTCTGCCAGCTTTATGCGGCGGTGAAAAGCGAAGAGATGCGGCTGTTCCACCGCGAGATCTCACCTTGGGAGCGCCAGCATCTGTTGCTGAACGTATAGAATTTACCGAAGCCCCAAATCCCCCCGTGTTTCTCGCACGGGGGGAAGGTTGAATGTTTGCGGTTGAATGGTTTCAGCCCCGCGGGACTGCTGCGGCAGACGCGGTTGCCGGAATGGAAGCTGGGCGGTTGGGCAGCTCCTTGATCGCTGGCACCACTGTGACCAGATCGGGCAGGTACCGCCTAGCGGCAAACGCCGTCAAATGGTCGTCGTCGCGGTACAGCAGTTTGTTGTCCAGAACGATACGGCAATTTTCATCGCACATCAGTGTACGCGGGTTGACCGTGTAGGCGCCGTGGCGCTCGGCCACCAAATCGATGATGGCATCCGCATGCCGCTGACGTGCATCCACCAGACGGGTTGTCGGCCCTCCGCTAAAGTGCTTACCGGTGAATGCCGCATTTGCCAGCGTGTCTGGGACGGAGTGACCGATTTCCGCCACGCCTTTGATCAGTATCACTTGGCGCCCTGTCGCGCGAATGGCGGCAACGGTTTGGTCGAGCCGGTGAGCCACAAGGGCGGCCCGGTCCGTTTCGGTTGCATCGGTGGCCCATTCCGGTGTCGGGCCGATGGCCGTATCTGTCGTTTCCAGTTGCATTTCTTCACCGCCCTCAGGGCGACTTCCCTCAACTGCCATGGCCCAACGCGCCGCCAGTACCACAACCGGCAGGTCTTGGCGCTGGTGCAAATACTTCAGCACCTTGTCGTTGAACTGGTCGCACCGGTGCGACTCCGACTTGTCCGGTCGGCGCAGCCCGATGAGTGGCGGGCACCCGGACTTCAGTGCCGCCGCGCCCGAGTAGCCTTTTAGATCGAGCAGATGGTCAACGCCCGGCAACCAGGCTGCAGCGTGCGAGTCGCCCCACAACAGGAGGCCCGCTTGCTGCGGAACCGTCGCAGAGACGGTGCCGATGGCGCACAGCTCTGCCTCCGGTTTTTTCCCCATGCACTGCTCCTGGCGCTCCAGGTCGCTGAATGCCTGCTGATACATGGCAAGTTGTGGCTTGGGTAAGCGGTTGGGAAATCCGTCCTGCGCCTTGATGGCGATACCGGTGCCGAGGAGCAAAATAGCGCAGGATACCGACAGGCGTACCAGCAGTGGCCGCGACACCGGTGCCAACCGGCCACCGCGAAAGGGCTGCTCGATAAATCGCCAGCTGGCCCACGCCAGCACTATCGACAGGGACACAGCAAACAGCGCATAGGTGGTTGAAAGCTGGCTGCTGCCCTCTAGCAGTCGCAGGGTAACCAGGATGGGCCAATGCCACAGGTAGAGGGAGTAAGAAATCAGTCCTACTCCCACCAGCATGGGGTTGCCGAGGAGGCCGGAAACCCTGTTTAGCGGTGTTGCCCCCGCCCAGATCAGGGCAACCGCGCCAAGCACGGGCAGCAGTGCCGCTATGCCGGGAAATGGCGTGTGTGGTCCAAACAGGAATACGCTGGCGATAATCATCAGGATGCCGGTCAGGGCGATGAGTTCGGCCGCCAGGCGCCTCCGTATACTGGGCAGAAGTCCCATGGCGAGCAGGGCGCCGGCACCCAGCTCCCACACCCTTGCGGGTGTCAGAAAGTAGGCCGCTGTCGGTGAATTCCGGGTTTGCCAGACAGAGAAGACCAATGACAGCACTGCCATAAGCGCGACCGCGGTCACCATACGCGCTCGGGGGCCGCGGGCCAGAACGCTCAGCAATAGGGGGAAGCCCAGATAAAACTGCTCTTCTACGGAGAGGGACCAGGTGTGCAGAAGCGGCTCCCATTCCGCATCTGTGCCGAAGTAATCCTCGGTACTGCGTGTAAACCACACATTGGAGAGAAACAAAATGGCTGCGATCAGAGAGCGGCCCAAGTCTCCAAATGCATCTGGGGGCATCAGCAACCAGCCCACGATGATACAGGCCAGCATCATGGCGAACAGGGCGGGCAGAATCCTGCGCGCACGGCGCTCGTAGAACCGCCCCACGGAAAAGTCACCTGCCGCGAGTTCCCGCAACAAAATACCGGTTATGAGAAAGCCGGAAATAACGAAAAAGACATCAACACCGATAAAGCCGCCGGAAAATCCAGGGATTCCCGCATGCCCAAGCACTACCGGCAGTACGGCCAGCGCGCGTAGACCGTCGATGTCGCGACGGTAACTTTCTGTTCGCATATAACCCCTGCAGCTCTATTCCCAAATAAGGGGAAATCAGGATGCCTCCGGAGACTCCGGTTACTCGCGCCAGGAAGCGCGAACATGACCTTGCGGGAGATGCAAATGACGGTGCCAGGCCGCGTAGCGGTCGGGAGAGGAAGGCAGTTACGCCCCGGGATGTATAGATCCCGGGGCGGACACTACGGTGTTTACACCGTGAACGATTGTTTCAATTTTTTTTCCACCAGCACTTTCTTCAGCCGTGCGTACTGCGGGATCCCGTTTTTGTAGGGCGGGTAGTCTTCGCCCAGGATCAGTGGCTCGAGATAGGCACGACCGGCCGGGCTGATACCGAAACCGTCTTCGGAAATATATTCCTCGGGCATGAATTTCTCGACGTTGGCCACTTCTGACAGCGGTGCCTCGCCGATGCTCCAGCTGTAGTCTGCAGTGCAGGTGCCGTTGCGCTCGATGGTGGGCATGATCGCATTCTTGCCGGAAA
The DNA here is from genome assembly GCF_036563125.1 of Microbulbifer sp. Classification (GTDB taxonomy): domain Bacteria; phylum Pseudomonadota; class Gammaproteobacteria; order Pseudomonadales; family Cellvibrionaceae; genus Microbulbifer. The sequence continues at coordinate 33,988 of NZ_DATCMV010000056.1, read as the reverse complement.
CCGCGGCTTCCACCGCGGCCTTGCCCACGGCGTAGGCCTGCTCCACGTCGGTGGCGGAGGCGATGTGGCGGGCGGCGCGCTGCAGGTAGTCGGCCAGCGCCCAGTGGTACTTGAGACCCAGCTCGTCCTTGACCATCTTGGCCAGGGTCGGGGCAACCCCGCCCAGCTGCTTGTGGCCGAAGGCGTCGACACTGCCGGCGTCGGCGAGGAAGGTGCCATCTTCGTACTGTGCGCCTTCGGAGGCGACGATCACGCAGTAGCCTTTTTCATCGACGGTCTGCTGTACCTTGGCGAGGAACTTGTCTTTGTCGAAGGCCACTTCCGGCAGCAGGATGATGTGTGGCGCATCGCCTTCCTGCTCCTGGGCCAGGGCGCCGGCGGCGGCAATCCAGCCCGCGTGGCGGCCCATCACTTCGAGGATGAACACCTTGGTGGAGGTGGCGCACATGGAGGCCACGTCCAGTGCCGCTTCCTTGGTGGAGACCGCGACATACTTGGCCACGGAGCCGAAGCCCGGGCAGTTGTCGGTAAACGGCAGGTCGTTATCCACGGTCTTGGGAATGTGGATGGCCTGGATGGGGTAACCCATCTTTTCCGACAGCTGGGAGATCTTGAGGCAGGTGTCTGCAGAGTCACCACCGCCGTTATAGAAGAAGTAGCCGATGTCGTGGGCCTTGAACACTTCGATCAGGCGCTCGTATTCGGCGCGGTTCTGCTCGAGGCTTTTCAGTTTGTAGCGGCAGGAACCAAACGCACCGGAGGGGGTGTAGCGCAGCGCGGCAATAGTGTCGTCGCTCTCCTGGCTCACGTCGATCAGCTCCTCTCTGAGGGCGCCGACAATGCCATTAAGGCCGGCATAGATTTTGCCGATCTTGTCACCGTGTTGGCGGGCGGTCTCGATGACCCCGCAGGCGGAGGCGTTGATGACGGCGGTTACTCCGCCGGATTGCGCGTAAAAGGCATTCTTCTTCGACATGACTATCCTATGGCTGCAGTTTCTCGTCTTAAGGTCACGCGCTGGTGCGTGCGATAGGCGGGCGGCTTCTGGCGGCAGCCTCGCGCGGCGCGAAGTCTAATGTATTCATATGGCAATTGCATGGAATTGAGGAACTTCGACACTTACTGCCGCAAAGTGCCGTGATAAGCTAGCGCGGCGTCGATTTTCACCATGCTGCCGGCAGTTCCTGCCACTGCCAAAAACGTAAGCAAAAAGCGCGCCGGGGCGCAGGTTGTGCCGGAAAAATCTGGAGCGAGTGGGAATGATTGCGTGAATAGGCAGTCTCACCAGACGCCCCTTTCAACATTGAATTGGCATCGATTTAGAGTGAACAAACTGGCATGCATATTCATATTCTAGGCATCTGTGGCACTTTTATGGGCAGCCTGGCCCAACTCGCTGTGGCCGAGGGCCACAAGGTCACCGGCTCCGATGCCAACGTCTACCCGCCCATGAGCACCCAGCTGGAGCGCGCCGGTATCGTCCTGACCGAGGGCTATGATCCCGCGCAGCTGGAACCGGCGCCGGATCTGGTAATCATCGGCAATGCCTTGTCGCGGGGAAATCCCGCGGTAGAAGCGGTACTGGAGAGAGGCCTGCCCTATACCTCTGGCGCCCAGTGGCTGTGCGATCACTTCCTCGGCGGGCGCTGGGTACTGGCGGTGTCCGGAACCCACGGCAAGACCACCACCGCGAGCATGCTGGCCTGGGTACTGGACTACGCGGGTATGGACCCCGGCTTCCTGATTGGCGGCGTACCCCGCAATTTTGATGTGTCTGCGCGCCTCGGTGGCACGCCGTTCTTCGTGGTGGAGGCGGATGAATACGATACCGCCTTTTTTGACAAGCGCTCAAAATTTGTCCACTATCGCCCGCGCACGCTGATTATCAACAACCTGGAGTTCGACCACGCGGACATCTTCGATGACCTGGCGGCGATCCAGAAGCAGTTCCACCACCTGGTGCGCACCGTGCCTGCCGGTGGCCTGGTAGTAGCGGCACAGGAGGATGCGGTTACCCAGGTACTGGACAAGGGCTGCTGGAGTCAGGTGCAGCGTTTTGATATCGAGCACGGCGACGGAGTGCGCCAAGGGGACTGGTGCGCGGTGAATATCGCCGCCGATGGCAGCCGTTTCGATGTGCTGCTGGAGGGGAAACCGGTGGCCACGGTGCAGTGGCAGCAGACCGGCCTGCACAGTGTCAAAAATGGCCTTGCGGTGATGGCGGCCGCGCGCCACGTGGGTGTGGAGCCCGCCACAGTGGCGGAAGCCTTTGCCACGTTTGAGGGGGTCAAGCGCCGGATGGAGTGCCTGGGCGATATCCAGGGCATCCGCATCTATGACGACTTCGCCCACCACCCCACGGCCATCGAGACCACGCTAAATGGATTGCGTGCCAAGGTGGGGACGGATCGGGTCATTGCGCTGATTGAACCCCGTTCCAACACCATGCGCATGGGGCACCACCGCGAGCAGCTGGCGCGGGCCTGTGCCGGGGCGGACCTAGTGCTGTGGTATCAGCCGGAGGGGATGAATTGGTCCCTGGATGAGGTGGTTCACCATTCCACTGTGCCGGCGAAGGTTCTCCACAGCATTGACGCTGCGGTAGAATCGGTTCTTGAACTATCCGGCCCCGGCAGTCACGTTATCGTGATGAGCAACGGCGGTTTCGGCGGTGTACACCAGCGGCTGCTCAGTGCTCTCGAGCACAAGTACGCGCCGCAGAAAAAACAGTAGATAGCCCCGCTGTTGGGGCGCAACGGATACCCCATTGGCCGAACCGACTTTCCCCAAAACCGTCACCCTTGCCATCACCGGCGCATCCGGCGCCCAGTACGCGTTGCGGTTGCTGCAGTGCCTGCTGGCGGCGCGGGTGCGCGTGTGGCTGTTGCTGTCCGACGCCGCGCGCATCGTGATCAATACGGAAACCGAGGTGGCGCTGCCGGAAGCGGAGGACAGGACCGAGTCTTTCCTGCGTGAGCTATACGGCGCGCAAGAAGGACAGTTGACCCTGTTCGGCAAGCGCGACTGGTTCTCGCCGGTGGCATCCGGTACTGGCGCTTCCAGCAGCCTGGTGATCTGCCCTGCGAGCGGCGGCACCCTGTCGGCGATTGCCTGCGGTGCCTCCAACAACCTGATCGAGCGGGCAGCGGATGTTGCCCTGAAAGAACGCCGCAAACTGATACTGGTGCCCCGCGAGGCGCCGTATTCGGAAATCCACCTGGAAAACATGCTCAAGCTCACCCGTATGGGCGCGGTGATCCTGCCGGCGAGCCCCGGGTTCTACCAGAAGCCACAGTCGGTGGAAGACTTGGTGGACTTTGTGGTGGCCCGGATCCTGAGCCAGCTGGATATCGAACAGACTTTGTTGCCCCCCTGGGGGCAGGGCTGAGATTCGGATTTATGCAAAACACGGTCACCATTCACTACTGCGTGCAGTGCAACTGGATGCTGCGCGCCACCTGGATGGCGCAGGAGTTGCTGTATACCTTCGCGGATGACCTGGAGCAGGTGGCGCTTAAGCCCGGCAGTGGCGGCGTATTCGAGATTTGCGTTGGCGACCAGGTAATCTGGGAGCGCAAACGCGACGGCGGCTTTCCCGGGCCGAAAGAACTGAAACAGAAAGTGCGGGACGTACTTTTCCCTGAACGCGATCTCGGTCACGTCGACAAGTGATCGCGGGTTTCACGCAATATTCCGCACCCCAGGTCCCGGCCTCGGGTGCACCTTTTGTATTAGAAAAAGCGAACTGATTATGCTGTTGGGCTTGAAGACCTGGTACGAAAAACTGGTTCTCGGAAATCCGAAAACCGTGCTGGCGCTGGTGGCACTGCTGACCATCGCCGCCGCCGCGGGCCTGCCGCGATTCAAACTGGATGCCTCCGCGGACTCCCTGACCCTGGAAGCCGATGATTCGCTGGATTTCTTCCGCGAGATTTCCGAGCGCTACAACTCCGGCGATTTCCTGGTGGTCACCTACCGCTATAAAAACGGCGACCTGTTCAGCGATGAATCCCTGGCCACCATGCGCCGTCTGCAGGACGAGCTGGCGATGGTGGACGGTGTTTCCGGCGTGCAGTCGGTGCTGAATGTACCGCTGCTGTACAGCCCGAAACAGTCCATCAGCGAAGTGGCCGATGGCATTCGCACCCTGTCTTCTCCCGGTGTGGAAAAGGACCTGGTGCGCCGCGAATTTCTCGAAAGCCCGATCTACAAAGACCTGATCCTGAGCCCGGATGGCGAGACCACCGCGATGATGCTCAATCTCGAGCTGGATAAGGAAGGGTTGGATCTGGTGCGCGAGCGCGACGCCCTGCGCCGCCTGCGCAACAGCGAGGGCCTCGACGCGGCGCAGACCCAGCGTCTGGAAGCCGTCACTGCTGAATACCTGCAACACCGCACCGCCGAGGAAACCAAGGCGCGTGAGCGCGTGAAAGAAGTGCGGGAAATCCTCGCGCATTACGACGGCAACGCCGAGCTGTTCCTCGGCGGCCTCACCATGATCACCTCGGACATGATCGCGTATATCCAGAGTGACCTGGCGGTGTTCGGCGCGGGCATTCTGGCATTTATCGTCGTGACTCTGTTGCTGATCTTCCGCCAGCCCCGCTGGGTGCTGCTGCCACTTGTCACCTGTGTCACTACCGCGGTGATGATGCTCGGGCTGCTGTCCTGGCTCGACTGGCGCATGACGGTGATCTCCGCCAACTTCGTGGCGCTGCTGTTGATCATCACCCTCGCCATCACCATTCACCTGGCGGTGCGCTACCGGGAATATTTTGCCGAACACCCCGAGTGGGATCGCTTCCAGCTCGCCTCGGCCACCGTGGCTTTCATGGCCAAACCCTGCCTGTACACCGGGCTCACCACCATGGTGGCTTTCATCTCCCTGGTGGTCAGTGGCATCCGCCCGGTGATCGACTTTGGCTGGATGATGACCATCGGCGTGACCCTCGCGCTGGTACTGTCTTTCCTGATCCTGCCCGCCAGCCTGATGCTGCTGAAAAAGCGCGACGGCGGCCTGGGTGTAGACAACTCCCACGCGTTTACCCAGGTGTTTTCGCGTTTTACCGAAAACCACAAGGGCATTGTACTGGGTGTCGCCGTGTTAGCCGCGGTGATCAGCGTGGTGGGCATCACCCGCCTGAAAGTGGAAAACCGCTTTATCGATTACTTCGACGATTCCACCGAAATCCATCAGGGCATGTTGGTCATCGACCAACGCCTGGGCGGCACCATCAGTCTCGATGTGGTGCTGAACAAGCCCCAGCAGGCGGCGCCGGAATTTGAAGGCGATGACGATCCCTTTGGCGCCGATTTCGGTGCTGACGAGGGTATGGATGCGTCCGCTGAAGACTATGCGGAAGCAGAAGGTGGCGATGAGATGGCCGCTGGTGAAGACTTCGCCGAGGAAGATCCGTTTGCCGCCGACGACCCTTTTGCTGCCGGTGCCTCCGCCAGCGAAGCCCCGGAAGCCTACTGGTTTACCGTGGCCGGCCTGAACCAGATTGAGAAGTTTCACGATTTCCTCGAGGCCCAGCCGGAAATCGGCAAGGTGCAGTCCCTCGCCACCCTGTACAAGGTGGCCAAGGACCTGAACGACGGTGGCCTCAACGACTTTGAGCTGGCGGTAGCTCGCCAGAGCCTGCCGGAGGAAATCAATCAGGTGCTGGTGCATCCCTACTGGTCACCGCAAGACCAGCAGGCGCGCATCACCATGCGGGTGATGGAGACCGACCCCAACCTGCGTCGCGAAGAGCTGATCCAGCGTATTTACAACTTTGCGGAAAATGAGCTGGGCATGGCGCCGGAGAATGTGCGCCAGACCGGTATGCTGGTGTTGTACAACAATATGCTGCAGAGCCTGTTCAAGTCGCAGATCCTGACCCTGGGGGCGGTGTTTGTGGGGATCCTGCTGATGTTCCTGGTACTGTTCCGCTCCTTGTGGCTGTCGATCATCGCGCTGATCCCGAACATGCTGGCGGCCTGTGTGGTGCTGGGTGGTATGGGACTGGCGAACGTGCCGCTGGATATGATGACCATCACCATTGCGGCGATTACCGTGGGTATTGGTGTGGACCACGCGATCCACTACCTGTATCGCTTCCGCGAGGAATTTGCGAAGGATGGCGATTACGTGGCGACCATGCACCGCAGCCACGCAACCATCGGCCGCGCCATGTTCTACACCGCGATCACCATCATCGCCGGCTTCTCGATCCTGGCGCTGTCCAAGTTTGTGCCGTCGATCTATTTCGGCCTGCTGACCGCGCTCGCCATGTCTGCGGCGCTGCTGGGCTCTCTGACCCTGTTGCCGCTGCTGCTGGTGCTGATCAAGCCGCTGCCGAAGCCTGTGGAGAAAACCCGGGTGGAAAAGCTCGTACCGGAAGTCGAGGCCTGCACTAGCTGATAGCGCCGCTCGCGCAATATGGAGCCAGGTTGTAGGACCTGGATTTTCGGGCCCGCGGATTGAATCCCCGGGCCCGATTTGTTTTCTGCCCACCGCGGTTACTTTCTACTCTTAGGGAGTAGCGGAAAGTTAACTGCCCGATGTGCGGATGATGCGGATATGCCAAAAGGCCGGGTTGCCATACTGATTCCCGGGATTTTCGACCGGGGCAAGTCGATGCTCAGAATGCAGAGAGCCCTGGTGCATGCGGGGTTCACTGCACACACCATCAAGCTGAGGGCCAATAGCGGTTGGTACGGGATGGAGCCGATGGCCCTGCAGCTGCAGGAACTGGTGGACGAGGTTACCCGCGAGGGCGAGACCTGTGCGCTGGTGGGGTTCAGCATGGGTGGGATTGTGGCGCGATACTATTTGCAGCGACTTGGAGGCGCGGCAAATGTGCACAAGTTTATTGCCCTCTCCAGCCCGCATTTCGGCAGTATGTGGGCGCATCTGCTGCCCTATAAAGGCGGGCGGCAGCTGCGTATCGGCAGTGAATTTCTGGACAATCTGAACCGGGACGCGGCCATGCTGGAAGACGCCGCGCCGGTTTCCATCTGGACGCCCTACGACGCCACTATCCTGCCGCAATCCAGTTCGCGACTGCCCGTGGGCAGGGGCTATCAGGTGCCGGTTAGCCTGCACCGCTGGGTGCCCCAGAACCCGGCGGTGATCGATATCGTGGTGGCAGAGCTGGCGGAGGTGTTTGAGAGCGAAGGGGCCAATACCGGCAGTCAGCCTTCCTGCACGAAAAAGTCCCGCAGATAGCGAAACAGTTTGCGCTGGTTGGTCGGTGGCTTGTTGTTGGCCTTTTCCTTGCCGGCCTCGCGCAGCAGGTTGCGCAACTGCTGGTGGTCTGCGCTTGGGTGCTCGTTGAAAAACGTACTCAGGGCGTCATTGCCCTGTTCCAGCAAGCGATCCCGCCAGTCTTCCGCCAAACGGTCGAAGCGCAGGCGCTGCAGATCCCGCTCCTTGTGGCTGTTCAGTACCGCCTCGATCGCTTCCACATCCGCATCGCGCATCAGTTTGCCGATGAATTGCATCTGGCGGCGCTTGGCCTCGCGGGACTTGATGCGGTGGAAGGTGGCGATGGCTTCCTCGAGCTCCGGGTCCATCGGCACTTCGGCCAGCTTGGACGCGGTAAGCTCCGTCAGTTGCTTGCCGAGATCCTGCAACTGCTGCATTTCATTTTTCAGTTGCGTCTTGCTCTTGGGCTGATCGCCATCAAAATCTTCGAAATCGTCGGATTTGTGCATGTAATGTCTCTGAAATGGATGATTTGCCGAGTGCGATCAGGCGAAATACCAGGTCGCAAGGCCGAGAAAGGACATAAAACCCACCACGTCGGTTACCGTGGTCAGGGCGACACCGCCCGCCAGGGCCGGGTCTATACGTATGGCCCGCAGGGCTACCGGCAGAATGGTGCCCGCAAGGGCGGCGGTAACCAGGTTGATGGCCATGGCGGCAATGATAATCAGCGCAATGCGGTGATCCCCAAACCACAGGGCGGCGATGCCCCCCATGACCGCGGACCACAGAATACCGTTTAAAGCGCCGGAGGCGAGTTCGCGCGACAGCAGCCAGCGCAGGTTGCTGCGCCCGATCTGCCCCAGTGCCATACCGCGGATCACCACCGTCAGTGTCTGGCTGCCGGCCACACCGCCCATACTGGCGACGATCGGCATCAGCACCGCCAGCGCCACCACCTTGTCGATCGTGCCCTGGAACAGGTTGATGACCCAGGAGGCCAGCAGTGCGGTGAGCAGGTTTATCCCGAGCCACACGGCGCGCCGCGGTGCGGTGCGCTTGATCGGCGCGAAGGTGTCTTCCTCCTCGTCGAGGCCGGCGAGGCTCATCAGCGAATGGTCCGCATCCTCGCGGATCACGTCCACCACATCGTCGATGGTAATGCGCCCCAGTAGCCGGTTGTTCGCATCCACCACCGGCGCGGTAATCCAGTCGTACTTGGCGAATAGTTGCGCCACCTGATGGTCCGGCATATCCGCGGGGATCGGTTCCACGTCGGTACTCATAATCTCGCGCACGGTGACCGATGGGTCCGAGGTGAGCAGGCGGGTCAGGGGCAGCAGGCCAATAAACTTGTCCTGGCGGCTGACCACAAACAGGTTGTCGGTGGATTTTGGCAGCGTTTCGTGGCGGCGCAGATAGCGCAGCACCACATCCAGGGTCAGGTGAGGGCGCACGGAGACAATGTCCGTGTCCATCAGGCCACCGGCGGTTTCCTCGTCGTAGGCGAGCACACTCTCCACCCGCTGGCGATCGCTCTCGCTCATCGCCGAGAGCACTTCCGCCATCAAGCGGTCGGGCAGTTGCTGGAGTATGTCGGCGACGTCGTCCGCGTTTAGCCCCTCCATGATGGCCACCATTTCTTCGGTGTCCATGGTGGAGAGGATCTGGGCTTTTACATCGTCGGCCAGCTCCTGCAGTACTTCGCCCTCGACCTCGCGGTCGAGCAATTTCCACAGTACCTGGCGGATACGCGGCGGCGAGCTTTCCAGCAGCTGGGCAATACTCTGGGGGGAGAGGGACTGCAGCATTCGCTGCACTTCGCGCCCGGTGCCGCTATCCAACGCGGCATACAACTCACCGAGCTGGCTCTGGGCGCGGAAGTTGATGTCGGCGGAGACGGGATGGGCCACAGGGATACCAAGTCAGGGAAGGACGGCGAGTGCCGGCATTATACCGGCGGCGGAGCGAATTGAGATCAGGGCGTTATTCGCCCTCGCCAAAGCGGTCGTTGATCAGGGCGCAAATGGCTTCGTGCGCTGCGTCTTCGTCGCGGCCGCAGATTTCCAGTTCCAGTTCAACGCCCTTGCCCGCCGCCAGTAGCATCAGTGCCATTACGCTCTTCCCATCGATCGCCTTGCCCTGGCAGTGCACTTTCACTTCCGAGGAGAAGCGCGCGCTGGTCTGCGCGAATTTGCTGGCGGCGCGGGCGTGGAGTCCGAGTTTGTTGATGATGGTGATACGGGTTTTCTGCATGGGGCTGTTCTGGTGCGTTTGTTCAGGTGTTGTTTGTCGGCGTCGGTCGCGCTGTGTATTGCGCTTGGCTATTTCTGTTGTTCGCGGTGGCGGACCTGGATGTTCTGGAATTCTCCCGCGAAGTGTTTTGCCAGCTGCTCGACCATGTACACGGAGCGGTGGCGCCCGCCGGTACAGCCGATGGCGACGCAGGTGTAGCTGCGGTTGCTCTGCTGGTAGGAGGGCAGCCAGCGCGCCAGAAATCCGGTGATGTCCCGCTGCATTTCCTCGGTCTCGCTGTGGGCACGGAGAAATTCCGCCACCTCTGGATCGAGCCCGGTCTTGTTGCGCAGCTCCGCCACCCAGTAGGGGTTGGGGAGGCAGCGCAGGTCGAACACCAGGTCCGCGTCCACCGGTACACCGTGCTTGAAGCCGAAGGACTGGAACAGGATCGCCATGCCCGGGGAGTCCTTGCCCACCACGCGGGTTTTAATCTGGTCGCGCAGCTGGTGCAGGCTGAGGCTGCTGGTGTCGATCACCAGGTCGGCCATGGCCGCGAGCGGCGCGAGCAGCTCCTTTTCGTGATTGAGGGCTTCCAGCAGGTGGGTGCGACTGTCGCTCAGGGGGTGCTTGCGGCGCGTTTCGCTGAAACGCTGTACCAGCACCGGCGAGCGGGCATCCAGGTAGATAACATCGCATTCCACGCCGCTTTCGCGCAGTTCGCTGATGACCTTGGGGGCCTGGCGCACATCGTGCCACAGGTTGCGGGCGTCGATGCCGAGCGCGAGCTGGGTGTTTTCTTCGGGGGGATGCTCGGTGACCCGGCGGATGAGTTCGGGCAGCAGGCTGGCGGGAAGGTTGTCGATGCAGTTGAAACCGACATCTTCAAGCAGCTCGAGGGCGGAACTCTTTCCTGAGCCAGAGCGGCCGCTGATGATCACCAGTCGCATAGAACAAGCGCTCCTTGCTGATTCGGGTTGGCCGGGCGGCAGTCCCGTTGCGGGAGGCTGCCGGAGCCGGTCATCTGGCAGCCATGCGGTCGTGGACCGGGCGCCGGACATATGCGGTAGCTATTATGCCGCCGCCGCGCTGTTAATGGCCAGTGCGTAGAGCTCATCACTAGTGGTGGCTTCGCGCAGTTTTTCGCGCACACGGCTGTCGCTGAACAGGGCAGCAATTTCCGCGAGGGTGTCCAGGTGTTCCTGGTCCGCGTCTTCCGGGACCAGCAGGGCAAACAGCAGGTCCACCGGCTGGCGGTCAATGGCATCGAAATCGACGGCGGGTGACGTAGTACACAGCACACCGATGGGGCGCTCGCAGCCGGGCAGGCGACAGTGGGGGATGGCAACACCTTCGCCGATACCGGTTGAGCCCAGACGCTCCCGTGCCACCAGCTGGTTGAAGACGGTATCGGAATCCAGGTCGGGGTATTGTTCTGAGATCGCCTGCGCGATGTTGAGTAGCAGCTTTTTCTTGCTGCTCCCCGCCAGGTGGCACAGGCTCAGGCGGGGAGAGAGTAATGCTTCCAATGTCATAACTTAATGGTGTTCTGACAGTGCAGGCCAGCCGTTTCCCTGGGGTAACGTCTAGCGGTGACTGCGTAATTTCTCTTTGTGTTTCAGCAGTTGCCGGTCGAGCTTGTCGGTCAGCGAGTCGATCGCCGCGTACATATCTTCCGATTCTGAATCCGCAAATACGTCCCTGCCGTTTACATGAACCCGCGCTTCCGCTTTCTGGATCAGTTTGTCGACGGAAAGGATGACCTGGGTATTGGTGATCAGGTCGTGGTGGCGGGAGAGCTTGTCCAGCTTGGTCAGGCAGTAATCGCGAATGGCCGGGGTTACGTCTACATGGTGGCCACTGATGTTGATCTGCATGGATTTCTCCTCATCGGGTACAACACAATTTGGCTGCCCCCCGCACAGGGCGGCAACCCTACTAGGAAGTGCTCCAGAATGGAAGGATACACTCGATCTACGGGCATTGGTTGGGCAGAAATTGGTCGAAAAGCGACCATGCGAAGACTGGGTGTGACTGCTGCTTTCGCCCTGGTCGGTTTACACCAGTCGCTTGCGCTCGCTGGAAGAGGGAATACCCATGGACTCGCGATACTTGGCGACCGTGCGGCGCGCGACCTGAATACCCTGTTTGTCCAGTTCCTGCGTGATCTTGTTGTCCGACAGCGGCTTGCGCGGTTGCTCTGCGTCGACCAGTTTGCGAATCAGTGCGCGGATGGCGGTGGAGGAGGCATCCTCACCGGAATCGGTGCTCACGTGGCTGGAGAAAAAGTACTTGAGTTCGAACACGCCGCGCGGGGTGAGCATGTATTTCTGTGTGGTAACGCGGGAGATGGTGGATTCGTGCATGCCGATGGTCTCGGCAATATTGGCCAGCACCATCGGTTTCATGGCTTCCGGTCCCAGCTCGAAGAAACCCTGCTGCTTCTCGACGATGCAGCTCGCCACCTTGAGCAAGGTCTCGTGACGGCTCTGCAAGCTTTTCAGAAACCAGCGGGCCTCCTGCAGGTTGTCGCGCAGGTAGTTGTTCTCAACGGAGTTGTCGGCGCGGCGGATAAGTGCGGCGTAGGCATCGTTGATGCGCAGCTTGGGTGTGGTTTCCGGGTTCAGCTCCACCACCCAGCGCTGTTCGCGGCGGCTGACGATCACGTCCGGCACCACATACTGGGGCTCCTCGCCACCGAAGGCCTCGCCGGGGTAGGGGGTGAGGGTCTGGATCAGGCGCATCACCTCGCCGAGTTGCGCCTCGCTCAGGCGGGTGCGGCGGCTCAGCTGGCGAAAGTCGCGTTTGCCGAGCAGGTCCAGGTGCTGGCCGACAACAGTCATGGCCTGAGCCAGCCAGGGGGTGCTCTCCGGCAACTGGCGCAGCTGTAGCAGCAGGCTTTCACGCAGGTCGCGGGCGCCACAGCCCACCGGTTCAAACTGCTGAATGGTCTTGAGCACGGCGAGTACTTCGGCCGCTTCGACCGCAAACGATTCCGCCAGCTCTTCCAGATCTGTGTCGAGAAAACCGTTGGGGGCGATAGCGTCAATCAGCGCCTCGCCGATCAGCTTGTCTTCCGCGGTCAGTGGAGTGAGGTTCAGCTGCCACAGCAGGTGATCCTGCAGGCTCTCCGCGGCGGCGTTGCGCTGTTCCAGCGCGTACTCTTCGCCCTCGCCACCAGAGTGGCTGCTGTTGGTGTAAATGTCGTCCCAGCGAGTGTCCACCGGCAGGTCTTCGGGGATGTCACTGTTCCAATCGCCATCGGCGGTGGACTCGCTCTCACCGTTGACACTCTCGCCGCTGTCGGCGCCATCGAGGGATTGGCGCTCAATGGTGGCCGGGGTGTTCTGCTCCTGCAGGTGCTCGCCGGTGTGCTCGTCGAAGTCCGATTCCAGTAGTGGATTGCTGTCGAGAGCGGACTGGATCTCCTGTTGCAGCTCCAGCGTCGACAATTGCAGCAGGCGGATGGCCTGTTGCAGTTGTGGCGTCATCGTCAGCGAAGTGCCGAGTTTTAACTGGAGTGACTGCTTCATAGGGGGTGTGCCGGCATAAAATTCTGGCGTTGCACCGCTGTGGCACATTTGATGCTTGTGCCGGCGGCAGATTGCTCATCGCCTGCAGACTACCCCGGGGTAATTCGGAACACAAGTGGCAAGGGGGGCGGGATTAAGCAATAAGTGTGCCGAAAAAAATGTCCGCCGTGATTGCCACCGTCAGAATTGTGACAGGAATCGGTAAATGAAGGGTGAAATGCTGATGATTTCACCCATATAGGGTCAGATGGTGAACTCGTGTCCCAGATAGACGTCTTTCACCTGTTTGTTCTCGGCCACGTCTTTGGGATCGCCAGAGGCGATGATGTGACCCTCACTGACGATGTACGCGGTCTCACAGATATCCAGGGTCTCGCGCACGTTGTGGTCGGTAATGAGCACGCCGATACCGCGGTCTCGCAGGTGGCGGATGATCTGTTTGATGTCATTTACGGAGATGGGATCCACCCCGGCGAACGGTTCGTCCAGCAGTACAAACGCCGGGTTGGTGGCCAGTGCGCGGGCGATCTCCACCCTGCGTCGCTCGCCGCCGGACAGTGCCATACCGAGGCTTTCGCGAATGTGAGTGATGTGGAACTCCTCGAGGAGTGATTCCAGTTGCTCCAGGCGCTGGCTGCGGTCGAGGTCTTTGCGGATCTCGAGAATGGCGAGAATGTTGTCCTCCACCGACAGGCGGCGGAATACCGATGCCTCCTGGGGCAGGTAGCCGATTCCCTTGCGTGCGCGACCGTGCATGGACAGGCCGGTAATATCTTCCTGGTCGATCATCACTTGGCCGGCGTCGGCCTGTACCAGGCCGGCGATCATGTAGAAGCAGGTGGTCTTACCTGCGCCGTTGGGGCCGAGCAGGCCGACAACCTGGCCGCTGGAGACGCTCACGGATACATCTTGAACAACTTTGCGCTTTTTGTACTGCTTGGCGAGATGTAGCGCTTTGAGCGTCGGCATAGTGTGTTCCGGTAACTGCGCGGCTGTGTTGCCGCCTCTTCTGACTGTTCGGTTTGTATGGGGCGCGTAGATTACTGGCCGTTTTCCACGGGCTGTGACTCGGGTTTGGATTCGGGCTTCCAGATCATTTCCACCCGTTTCTTTTCCGACTGGCCCTGGGCCTGCATCTGCTCGCTTTTGAGGTCGTAGTTGATGCGCTCTGCGGACAGCGTGTTGCCATCGCGATCCACGAACGCTTCGCCACTGAGCTGCAGGGCATCGCTGCTCACCAGAAACTCGATGCGTTTCGCGCGCGCCTTGACCGGGTTGGTGCTCTCTTCGACCTGCTGCTGGAAGTGGGCGGGGGTGCCGGTGGCGATCACCCTGTTGATTTCCCCTTTGGTGTTGCCGTGCACTTCTACGCGATCGGCGCGGATCTGCAGCGAACCCTGACTGATGACCACATTGCCGCTGTATACGGAAAGGTTCTTGCTGCGGTTTGCCTCAAGCTTGTCGGCGGAGACCTTTACCGGTTGTTCGCGATCGTTGGGCAGGGCGTTGGCCTGACTTGCCAGCAAAAAAGTGGCGGTAAACGCCGCACACAGGAGGCGGATGGTTGCGGACAGGGGCGCGCTGCGCAAATCAACGGGGTTCATAGCTACTTTCCACATTTGACAGAATTTCTACCTTGTCCTGCTTGAGATCGGCGCGCAGGCCTTTGCCGGTGGTGCGGTTGGGGCCGTCGGTAATGGTAACAACTTTGTCGGTTTCAGCGAATTCTTCGCGGGGCTGGATGGTAATTTTCTGGGTGAACAGACTAATACCGGGTTGCGGCAGTTCACGGATGGAAACCTTGCCCTGCAGCACCACTTTCTGACCATTGTCAAAGGCGATCCCGGTGCGGGACTCGGTGCGCCATGTGGTGTTCTCGCCCTGATAGAACACCATGCGGGGTTCGGTGAGGTCTGCGCGATCCCGGCGTGCGAACTGGAAGAAGGTAACGCGCTCCGCGTCCACTTCGTAGGCGAGGGAGCCCTCGGTACTGTAGTGGCGCGTGCGGGCATCGCGGATGATGAGGTCCGCGGCCCTGTTGTGCTCCTGTTGCGTTGGCTGCTTGCCCAGCAGTTGCTTGGGTGGGCTCTCGGTAAACCACAGTCCCAGAGAGATGAGTGCGACCACGATAACAAGTGGTAACCAGGTGCGCATGCTGTATCCGTTTCCTCGCAGTCGGCGGCCGCTGTTTTGTCGGCCCGTTTAGTCTTCTGTTCAGTGATGGCTGGCGAGATAGGGGGCCAGCGCGGCGTCAAAGGTTCCCTGCGCCTGCATGATTCGGTCGCAGACCTCGCGTACGGCGCCGAGGCCGCCCTCGCGTTGGGTCACAAACAGAGCGCGCTCTTTTACCGGTGTTGCGGCGTTGGGGACTGCAATGGGGCAGCCCACCCGGGTCATCAGTTGCAGGTCTGGATAGTCGTCGCCGATGTAGGCAATCTGGGCCAGGTCGTAGGGTTCGTTGGCGAAGAGTTCCAGAAAGGCGCTGTATTTGTCTTCCCTGCCCTGGATCAGGCGGGTGATGCCCAGGTCGTGCGCGCGTTTTTCCACCAGTGCACTGCGGCGACCGGTAATGATGGCCACGGCTACCCCGGATTTCTGCAGCATTTTGATGCCGTGCCCATCCAGGGTGTGGAAGGTTTTCAGCTCGTTGCCGTGGTTGTCAAAGTACAGCCTGCCGTCGGTAAGGACACCGTCCACATCGAGTATCAGGTGGCGCACCTTGCTCAGTTTGTGCTCGATACTCTGTTCGAGGTCGCTGATCGGGTGCGCTGGGCTTTGCTGGCTCAAGACGGGATCCTTCTATTTATAGAGCGTTCAGTAAGGCGGGGTGTCAGATGACACCGGCGCGCAGTATATCGTGCATGTGCAGAAGGCCTACCGGATGGTGTTCCGGATCTTCCACCACCAGTGCGGTGATCTTGTTGTCTTCCATAATGCGCAGGGCTTCCGCGGCGAGGATGTGGGCGCTCACGGTTTTCGGTCGACGGCTCATTACCTTGTCCATGGTGGCGCTGTCGAGCTCGATCTTCTGATCTATCACCCTGCGCAGGTCGCCATCGGTAAACACGCCCTGCAATTGCCCTTTGTCGTCCACCACAGTTGTCATGCCGAAGCCCTTGCTGGTCATTTCCAGAAGCGCCTGGGAGAGCGGTGTCTCCGGGGATACCTGGGGCAGTTCCTGGCCCGCGTGCATCACGTCTTCCACCTTGAGCAACAGCTGGCGCCCAAGCGCACCGCCGGGGTGGGAAAAGGCGAAGTCCTCTGCGGTAAATCCGCGTGCTTCCAGTAGTGCCACTGCCAGCGCATCGCCCATCACCAGAGTGACGGTGGTGGAGGAGGTGGGGGCCAGATTTAGCGGGCAGGCTTCCGTGTCGACGGCAATGTCCAGATTCACGTCGGCAGACTGCGCCAGCGGCGAATCCGCCTTGCCGGTCATACTGATCATGGGGATGCCCAGACGCTTCAGCAGCGGCAGCAGGGTCAGGACTTCGGCGGAAGTGCCGGAATTGGAAATCGCGATGACCAAGTCCTGGCGGGTGATCATGCCGAGGTCGCCATGGCTGGCTTCGCCGGGGTGCACGAAAAAGCTGGGCGTGCCGGTGCTTGCCAGGGTCGCGGCGATCTTGCGCCCGATATGCCCGGATTTCCCCATGCCGGAAACGATGACGCGCCCCGGGCAGTTCAGAATCAGTTCGCAGGCACGGTTGAAGTCGTCACCAATGCGCCCTTCCAGCGCGGCTACGGCGGCGGCTTCCATAGATATGGTACGGCGTCCGGCCTGGATGATCAGATCTTTTCCCATGACATCTCTCGTGTGGAATTACCTGGGTGGTGGGCGGGTTGTATCTACCGGTGCCACTGCGTTCATTCTAGGAAACGCGGGCGGTGTGCGACCCTGTCAGATGCGACATGTCGCGATCCGCTTTTGTTCCGCTGGGTTTCGGACTGACGTGCTAACCTTTTACTATCAGCGGAAGTCAAGGTTGAGGTTCGCGTCACAGAACGACTGCGGACCGGGCTGTGCGTCACTTGTCGCTGATGTTTCCCCCCGGGCGGTTGTGGTCGGGCGGCGGAGCGAAAGTGACTCCGTGCCGCTTGTCCGCGGCGGCGCCATGGTATAGTTTGCCGCCGCTATTGTCAGCTGCGGCGTTGGACTGG
Source organism: Microbulbifer sp. (assembly GCF_036563125.1). GTDB lineage: Bacteria > Pseudomonadota > Gammaproteobacteria > Pseudomonadales > Cellvibrionaceae > Microbulbifer. Next base: position 16,870 of record NZ_DATCMV010000056.1, on the reverse strand, counting down.
GTCCGATTTCAGTCTCATCTGCAGCCGCCAGCGAGATATTTCGGCATTGCCATGACACTTTTTCGTGTTATGTGCATCCAAGGGACGAATTGCCAATGGGAGATTTTCAGTGAGCGCACTCACCATGACCATCCAGACCGGAGCTTTCCAATCCGCGATCGCACGCAAAGCCAGGGCGCTGCTATCCGCCGTACTGCTGTGCAGCCTGGCACCATTTGCCGGCGCTGCAGAAAACCCCTATACCGTGATCGAGAGCGTATCCAGCGAGCTGTTGGGTGTTATCCGCTCGGAGGGGCAGCTGGTCAGTTCGAACCCTCAGCGTTACTACGCTTCCGTGGATCGGGTACTGGCGCCGGTGGTGGATTTTGACTTCATCGCCCGCGGTGTGATGGGGAATTACGCCAAGCAGGCGACACCCGCACAGCGTGCTAAATTTTCCAGCGCATTCCGCCGCGACCTGGTGGCGACCTTCGCCCGCGGTGTGGCTACCTTCGGTGGCATGGATGTCAAGGTGGTGAACCCCGGTTCCGCCCCCAGTGGCAATCGCGTCAATGTGCTGCAGGAAGTGCGCAGTTCGGAAGGGTTGACCAAGGTTTCCTATACCCTGGTGCGCAACAAAAGTGGTCAGTGGAAGCTGATCAACGTCATCCTGAACGGTGTCAACCTCGGCAAAACCTTCCGCGGCCAGTTCTCCCAGGCCATGCAGACCAACGGTGGCGACCTGGACAAGGTGATCGCCAACTGGTCCGCGGCGGACAAAGTAGCGGATGAGGTGCAGTAAGCGCACCGATGGTATTGAGGCGCAGTCCGCAGAATCGCGGCTGCGCCAGTGGGCGCTTTCCAGTACACTTCGCGCCTGCTTTTAACCCCGACCGAATTCCCACCTGTATTTATTTTTATGCAACCAGATCAGATCAAGGCCCTGATTGAAGGGCAGATTCCCGGCAGTCAGGTTACCGACGTGTCTTTCGAGGGTAGCCACCTGCATTTGACCGTGGTCAGTGAAGCCTTTGACGGCCTCTCGCGGCTGAAGAAACAGCAGCTGGTTTACGGTGCGCTGTCCGACAAGATTGCCGACGGCACCCTGCACGCGGTGCAGATGAAAACCCTCACCCCGGAAGAGGCCGGTCAGTAACCTCTACTCTGCCGGGCTTTGAGCTTGCCAGGGATTTTTGCTTCGCAATGGGACACCAGTTCGAATGGACAAACTGATTATCGAAGGGGGCAGCCCCATCTCCGGAACCTTGAGAATTTCCGGGGCCAAGAACTCAGCACTGCCGATTTTGGCCGCCACGCTGTTGGCGGACGGCCCGGTGCATGTTCACAACCTCCCGCACCTCAACGATATCACCACCATGATTACCCTGCTGCGCTGCATGGGTACCGAAATCACCATTGATGAAAAGTTGGGTGTGGAGATCGATCCGCGCTCGGTGAACGAGCTGACTGCGCCGTACGAACTGGTAAAAACCATGCGCGCGTCGATCCTGGTGCTGGGCCCGCTGCTGGCACGTCACGGTGTGGCCAACGTGTCGTTTCCCGGTGGCTGTGCGATCGGCAGCCGCCCGGTGGATATCCACCTCAAGGGCCTTGAGGCCATGGGGGCGCAAATCACCATCGACGAGGGCTTTATTCGCGCGCGCAGCAATGGTCGCCTGAAGGGCGCCAATATCGTGATGGAAAAAGTTACCGTGGGCGGTACCGAAAACCTGTTGATGGCGGCGGCGCTGGCGGAAGGCACCACGGTGTTGCACAACGCGGCGCGGGAGCCGGAAATTGTCGATTTGGCGGACTTCCTGACCGCCATGGGCGCTCAGATCGAGGGTGCCGGTACCGATACCATCCGTGTGCACGGTGTGCCGCGGCTGCATCCCTGTTCCTTCAGCGTAATGCCGGACCGTATTGAAACCGGTACCTTCCTGGCTGCGGCCGCAGCAGCCCGCGGACGTGTGCGCCTGACGCATACCCGCGCGGATATTCTCGACGCGGTACTGGCCAAGTTTGAGGAGGCTGGCGCCCACATCAGCATCGGTGACGACTGGATCGAGCTGGATATGAAGGGCAATCGGCCGAAAGCCGTCAGCTTCCGCACCGCACCTTACCCGGCATTTCCCACGGATATGCAGTCCCAGTTCATGGCCATGAATGCGGTTTCAGAAGGCAAGGGCACCGTGGTGGAAACCATCTTCGAGAACCGCCTGATTCAGGTGCATGAGCTCAACCGCATGGGCGCTAACATCGTGCTCGAGGGTAACACCGCCATTGTCACCGGTGTTGATAAGCTCAAGGGCGCGCCGGTAATGGCATCGGATCTGCGTGCCTCTGCAAGCCTGGTGATTGCGGGTATGGTCGCGGAAGGTACCACCATGGTGGACCGTATCTACCATATCGACCGCGGCTACGAATGTATCGAGGAAAAGCTGCGTCAGATCGGCGCAAACATTCGCCGCGTTGCCGGTTGAGACTTCGGGAGCTAGATGGTTACCATCTAGGGCTATTCTAGATTTGTATTGGCGCGGGAAGCTTGGCGTCGAGTAAGCTCCCGTCATCGCCCTCTGCCCGGCCTGTGCCGGGCATTCAGATAACCATAATTGTTATGCAGATCACCATTGCCCTGACCAAGGGACGTATTCTCAAGGAAACGCTGCCGCTGCTGGCTGCCGCCGGTCTCGAACCTCTGGAAGATATCACCCAGAGCCGCAAGCTGATTTTTCCCACTAATCAGGACAATGTCCGCCTGCTGATCCTGCGTGGATCCGACGTGCCGACCTATGTGCAGCACGGCGCTGCGGATCTGGGGGTCGCCGGCAAGGACAACCTGCTGGAGCACGATACCAGTAATATCTACGAGCCGCTGGACCTGAATATTGCCCGCTGCCGCCTGATGACCGCGGGTATCAAGGGCGCGCCGCTGCCGAAAGGGCGCATCAAAGTGGCGACCAAATTTGTGCAATCCGCGAAGCGCTATTACGCCGCTCAGGGCCGCCAGGCAGATATCATCAAACTCTATGGGGCCATGGAGTTGGCGCCGCTGATGGATCTTGCCGATGAGATTGTGGATATTGTCGATACCGGCAATACCCTGAAGGCCAACGGCCTGGAAGCACGCGAGCATATTGCCGACATCAGCAGTCGCCTGATTGTGAACAAGGCCTCCATGAAAATGAAATACGGCCCGATCAATTCGCTGATCGAGCGGTTGGCTCAAGCGGTGCGGGCGCGGGAAGCCGTCTGAACCTTCGTTTCACGACTTCAGCGCGCGATCTTTAATGCGGCTAGCAACCGCAATGCAATTCGACAGAAAATCATGAGTGACCTTTCCATCCGTCGGCTGGATGCCGGCAATTGCGAATTTGCGCAGGACCTTGAGCGCCTGCTTGCCTGGGAATCGGTAGCGGATCAGCAGGTCGAGTCCGCTGTGGCTGAAATATTGCGGGAGGTGAAGGCTCGCGGCGATGCTGCGGTCATTGAGTACACCAACCGGTTTGATCGTCGCGACCTAAAAAATGCTGGGGATTTCGCTCTCGATCGCGCTGAACTTGCTTCAGCCCTAGAGCGAATTCCGGAGGAAAAGCGCGCGGCGCTGGAAACCGCCGCCAAGCGGGTGCGCGATTACCATGAGCGCCAGCTGCAGTCATCCTGGCAATATCGGGAAGCCGACGGCACCGTACTCGGCCAGCAGATCACGCCGATGGAGCGAGTGGGCATTTATGTCCCGGGCGGCAAGGCAAGCTACCCATCCTCGGTGCTGATGAATGCGATCCCCGCGCGGGTGGCTGGGGTGGATGAAGTGTTGATGGTGGTGCCGGCTCCGGATAATCAGCTCAACGATCTGGTACTCGCCGCGGCGGCCATCGCCGGGGTGGACAAGGTTTTTACCATCGGCGGCGCCCAGGCCGTGGCGGCGCTCGCGTACGGCACTGAGACCGTGGCCCGGGTGGACAAGATTGTCGGGCCCGGCAATATCTTTGTCGCTTCTGCCAAGCGCGCGGTATTTGGCCAGGTGGCCATCGACATGATCGCCGGGCCCTCCGAGATTCTGGTGATCTGCGACGGCAAGACCAATCCCGACTGGATTGCCATGGATCTGCTTTCCCAGGCGGAGCACGATGAACAGGCGCAGTCGATTCTGCTGTCTCCGGATGAACAGTTTCTCGATGCGGTGGCGAGTTCACTGCAAAAACTGCTGAAGACACTACCCCGGGAAGCCATTGCCAGCCGCTCCATAGCCGACCGCGGTGCACTCATTCTGGTGCGCGATATCGAGCAGGCGATTGATGTGGCTAATCGCATCGCCCCGGAGCACCTCGAGGTGTCCGTCGATGAGCCGGAGCAGTATCTGCCGCTTGTCCGCCATGCCGGAGCCATCTTCCTCGGTCGTTACACGGCGGAGGCTCTGGGTGATTACTGTGCTGGTCCCAACCACGTGCTGCCCACCAGTGGTACTGCACGCTTTTCTTCGCCGCTGGGGGTTTACGATTTCCAGAAGCGCAGCTCCATCATCTACTGCTCCCCTGAGGGGGCTGACACCCTGGGTCGTGTGGCTGCGACTCTGGCGAAGGGCGAAGGCCTGGATGCCCACGCCCGCTCTGCGGAGTACCGTGTGGTTCATGAGGTGAAAGAGTAGGGCTGGTATCCCGCGGATCCCTGCAAATCGAGACCCGCTGCCAGCGTGGTCTCGTTTCTTGTTGCCGCGGGTTTTCTGCTCCGCTATTTGATCGTCAGCTTCTGCTTTGTGACTGCGGTGTTTCCGAGACCGTGGCCCGAATGTTGCGGACTTCGCCTTCGCGGATGTAGGTGATGGTCACCACTTCCCCGGGCCTCAGGGTGGCCATGGCGGCAACTCCGTGAAGACCGTCATTGATCGGGTCACCATTGATATGGGTGATCACGTCGCCGGGTTTGAGTCCCGCCTGATGCGCCGGCCCCTGATTATAAATTGCCGTAATGATGATGCCGTTGGTGGATGCCAGGTTGAATGAGCGCGCCAGCTGCGGTGTCAGCGTCTCCGCCTCTATGCCTAGCCAGCCGGGCACCACACGCCCGAATTCGATAATGTCCTGCATGATCTTGAGGGCGATATTGGCGGGGATAGCAAAGCTGATGCCACCAGAAGAGCCGCCCTGGTTCAGTACGGAAGTGTTGATGCCCAGCAGCTTGCCTTGAGCGTCCACCAGTGCGCCGCCGGAGTTACCGGGGTTCACCGCCGCGTCGGTCTGAATAAAGTTTTGCAGGAGGCTGCGGGTACCGGTCTTGCTCAGGTCGCGGCCGGTGGCGCTGATAATGCCCTGGGTCACAGACTGGCCGACCCCCCACGGGTTGCCGATGGCCAGTACCACGTCTCCCACCTGCGCCTTGTCTGGCTCACCCACCGTGATCGGTGTCAGGTTGGGAAGGTTGACCTTTAGTACCGCCAGGTCAAAATTGGCATCCGACCCCACCAGTTCGGCCTGGGCCTCGCGGCCGTCTGCAAGAACAACGGCGATCTCGTCCGCTCCGGAAATCACGTGGTAGTTGGTGAGGATATAGCCGGCGCGGTCGACGATCACCCCGGAGCCCAGGTTGGACTGCATGCGCTCCCGCTGCGGGATATTCATGTTGTCCAGCAGGCGCCGGTAGATAGGGTTGTTGTACCAGGGGTGGCTGCGTTCAGACACGAATTTGCGGGTGAAAATGTTGACTACCGCAGGTCCCGCGAGGTTGACGGCACTGGCATAGGATACCGGTCCTTGAAAATCCGCGATGACCGTAGGAGCTTGCTCCGGTTTTTCGCGCAGGTGGGGAAACAGCAACAACAGCGCTGCGGCGACACCGAGGCCGATAATGGCGGGAATGGCCCATTCATGCAGAAAACGTTGTAGTGACACCAGCGACTCCTTGATTTGCCGCCATTATACGTGCTTTATCTGCCTTTGCGTTCTGACTTGGACATCAGAGATTCTGTGGCTCGCCGCGGACGGCGCTTGGTGCTGCTGCGGGAATCCGTATAATGTGGCGCTCGAAATTCTGGTCTGAATCCCTACATCTCAGGAGTAATTATGTCCCTGGTTCGTCCACACGGCAGTGTCGAGCTGCAGCCTCGTTTTGTTTACGACAGTGAGCGCCATCACCAGCTGATCCACGAGGCGGAGTCCCTGCCGTCCATCGTCATCAGCTCCGCGGCTGCGGCGAACGCGGTGATGCTGGGGGCTGGTTACTTCAACCCGTTGCACGGTTACATGAACCTGGCGGACACCCTGAGCGTTGCGGCAACCCTGCGTACCGTAGATGGACTGTTCTGGCCGGTGCCCGTGGTGAACATGGTGGAAGACGCCTCTGCCGTTGCCGGCGCCAAGCGCATTGCCCTGCGTGACCCCAATGTTGAGGGGAACCCGGTGATCGCGGTGATGGATGTGGAAGCCATCGAAACCGTGAGCGATGAGCAGGTCAACACCATCGCCGAACATGTTTTCGGTACCCTGGACGATGCCCACCCGGGTGTGGCGACCTTCAAGGCTGCCGGTCGTCAGCTGATCTCCGGCCCGATCGAAGTGCTGAACTTCAGCTATTTCCAGTCCGACTTCCCGGATACCTTCCGCACCGCGGTTGAGATCCGCAATGAATTCGTCGAGCACGGCTGGAGCAAGGTTGTGGCCTTCCAGACCCGCAACCCCATGCACCGCGCGCACGAGGAACTGTGCAAGATGGCGCTGGACGCGGTTGGTGCCGACGGCGTACTGATTCACATGCTGCTGGGTAAGCTAAAGGCTGGCGATATCCCGGCACACGTGCGCGATGCGGCCATTCGCAAGATGGTGGAAGAATACTTCCCGAAAAACACGGTCATGGTCACCGGTTACGGTTTCGACATGCTGTACGCCGGTCCGCGCGAAGCGGTGCTGCACGCGGTGTTCCGCCAGAACTGCGGCTGCAGCCACCTGATCGTCGGCCGTGACCACGCAGGTGTGGGCGACTACTACGGCGCCTTCGATGCGCAGACCATTTTTGACGAGAAGGTGCCGGAAGGCGCGTTGGAGATCGAGATCTTCCGTGCGGACCATACCGCCTTCTCTAAAAAACTGAATCGTGTGGTCATGATGCGCGATGTGCCCGATCACACCAAGGACGACTTCATTCTGCTGTCCGGAACCAAGGTGCGCGAGTTACTGGGTAATGGCATTGCGCCGCCCCCGGAGTTCTCGCGTCCGGAAGTGGCACAGATCCTGATGGATTATTACCAGAGCTTGTAAAGCTCGCAGCCGGTAAGCGGCAGACACAAAAAAGGCGGGGTTACCCCGCCTTTTTTGTGTCTTGAGTCTGGTGCTGTCCTCAGGACAGCCCGTTGGGCGTGATGAAATCAGCGGTGGGCCGCGTTCACCGGAGCCGGCGATGGTGCCTGGGCTTCCTTTTCGATACCGTAATCCTCGGACAGCGCCCCTTTAGTGGGTGCCCAGTCGCGGGGAGGGAGTACGGTGAGGTGTTCATCGTTGTCACTCAGGTTGCCGCTGCCGGCCTCCAGCATCTGGCGACCGATATCCTGGTTGGACAGGCGCATGGCGCTGGTGGCTAGATGCTCGTGTACTTCCTTGTAGCTCTGGGTCAGGTTGTTGACCAATTGTGCGGTCTGGTCAAAGTGTTCGTTTACCTGCAGCTGGAAATCCTCCAGCCTGGTATTGGCTTCCTTCAGGCGCAGCTCCAGTTCCTGGGTGCGGTCGAGGTTCTGTCGGCCGCGGGTAGCGAAAAAAGCCAGCAGCGCTCCTACGGCCAGGCCAAGCAGGCCGACCAGAATTAAAACCGAAGTTGAGTGCACGTTACTTCCTCCTCAAATTAAAAGTGGCACCGGCCATCCGTGACAGTCACCCTATTATACGCAAATCCCATCGCTGCGCCGCGCTCAGGTTTGTGCCAAGTCGTGACAGATTTGGTAAAGTGCGCGCCGCCCGCATCAATGCCGGCGCGAGGGTTCGCATGCGCGAACTCTTGAGGTTAGTCCGCAAAAGCGCATTGCGCCTGCCCTGTCCGGCAATGCAGCCCCGATAATTTTTGAATGGTTTCAAGTTGATGGTCACGGAACAGAATCTGTCCGCCCCGGCACGTCTGGCGCCGATGGAGCGCTACCAGCGGGATCTGCAGCGGCCGGACTTTATGGAAGATCCGGCGCAAAAGGCCGCGGTGGTCGAGCTGCAGGATCTCTATGAGCGACTGATGGCCGCCGGAGAGCGGGGTGGCAGCCTGTTTGGCGGTCTGCGCCGGATGTGGAAGCGCGAGAGCCGTCCGGAAAAGGGGCTGTATTTCTGGGGTGGTGTGGGTCGCGGCAAAACCTATCTGATGGATGCGTTTTTTGAGGCGTTGCCGTTTGAGCAGAAGCAGCGGACCCATTTTCACCGTTTCATGCGCGATGTACACCGGCAGTTGAAATCCCTGTCCGGCGAGAAGAATCCGCTGGAGAAGGTGGCCGAACGAATCGCGAGCCGTGCGCGGGTGCTGTGTTTCGATGAGTTTTTTGTGTCGGATATCACCGATGCCATGATTCTGGCGAACCTGCTGCAGGCGCTGTTCGAGCGCGGGGTCACCCTGGTGGCCACCTCGAACATTGTGCCCCAGGGGCTATATAAGGAAGGGCTTCAGCGGGCGCGCTTCCTGCCGGCGATCGATCTCCTGCTGGAACACACCAAGGTGGTCAACGTCGACAACGGTGTGGATTACCGACTGCGGGCCCTGGAAATGGCCGAGCTGTATCACTGCCCGCTGGGGGAGGAGGCGGATGCCAGTCTCGCGAACTCCTTTCGCAGCCTGATTGTTGAGGGTTGCGAGGTGCGGGAAAAGGTAACCCTGGATATTGAAGGGCGCCCGATTGTTGCTGTCCGGATTGCCGATGATGTGGCCTGGTTCGGGTTCAGTGAGCTGTGTGACGGCCCGCGCTCACAGAATGATTACATCGAGCTGGCGCGGGAGTTTCACACGGTGCTGTTGGCCGATGTGCCCCGCTTCGATGAGTGGATGGAGAGTCAGGCCCGGCGCTTTATCAATCTGATCGATGAGTTTTACGACCGCTGCGTCAAACTGGTGATTTCTGCCGAGATGCCGGTGGAGTCCCTGTATGGCGGTCGCCACCTGCGCTTCGAGTTCGCGCGCACGGTGAGCCGCTTGCAGGAGATGCAGTCACGGGAATATCTGGCGCGTGCGCACCGCCCGGAATAGGGCATTTTTAGGGAATCGGGCTGGTCACAAGTTGTTCAACTTTGTGCTTGAAAAGCCTTTGGCGCTTATGTAGTATTCGCGCTCTTTTCGTGGGACGGCCTCTATTCCTGAGGCCACATACAGGTGTTTTATAACATGAAGACATACAGTGCAAAGCCGGAAGCGGTAACTCGCGACTGGTACATTGTTGACGCTGCGGATAAGACTCTCGGCCGTATTTCCGCCGAGATCGCTCACCGCCTGCGCGGCAAGCACAAGCCTGAGTACACGCCCCACGTGGACACCGGCGACTACATCGTAGTCATCAATGCCGAGAAGGTTCGCGTGACCGGCAACAAGGCCAAAGACAAGATCTATCATCACCACTCCGGTTACCCGGGTGGTCTGAAATCCATCAGCTTTGAGAAGCTGATCGACAAGGCGCCTGAGCGCACTATCCAAAGTGCGGTAAAAGGCATGCTCCCGAAAGGCCCTCTGGGTCGCGCCATGTTCAAGAAACTGAAGGTGTACAAGGGTAGCGAACATCCTCATGCGGCCCAGCAGCCGATTGAACTGTCGATCTAAACGGAAAGCATTCTCATGGCAACTACTCAATACTACGGTACCGGCCGCCGCAAGACCTCCACTGCTCGTGTATTCATCCAGCAGGGCGAAGGTAACATCAGCGTTAACGGTCGCACTCTGGACGAATATTTCGGCCGCGAAGTGGCGCGCATGATCGTGCGTCAGCCGCTGGAAATGGTCGACATGGTCGAAAAATTCGACATCAATGTCACTGTGAAGGGCGGCGGTTCCTTCGGTCAGGCGGGTGCTATCCGTCACGGCCTGACCCGCGCTCTGATGCAATACGACGAGTCCCTGCGTCAGCCGCTGCGTGCAGCTGGCTTCGTGACTCGCGATGCGCGTGCGGTTGAACGTAAGAAGGTCGGTCTGCGCAAAGCGCGTAAGAAGCCGCAGTTCTCCAAGCGTTAAGCAGAATTTGCTGTATTTTATGGCCCGGCTATTGCCGGGCTTTTTTTTGCGCGCCTCTTGCGCTGCCGCTGCGCAAACATGTTTTCTGTTTAAAATGCCGCCAGTTCGCCGCTCGGTCGCGGATGTTCGCTCCGGGTTTCGCCTTGTATCGGTTTGGCATTTTCTTTAACATTGCGCGAATTTCTATCCGCTTGCACTTGGGGTTTGGCCATTTTGTTCTAAGGTCAAGCGAGCGGGCCAGTTGTAGGGGAGTTTCTGTCGTAAGTCTCTGATTTTTGCAGTAGTGAGCGATTTACTGCTGTGCGGGTGCTCTGTTCTATCTGGTCTTGAGCCATTGGGATACACCGTCGCTGCCAATTGCGGATTACCCTGAATCACCGTAGTTCTGGCCGTGTGGATTTATTGCAGAAGTTTTCTGGTTTTTTTTTGGGTTTGGGCCAGTCAGCTCCGGGCTTACGTTCATGTAAGTTTTACGGGGCGCTGTGATGGGAGAACTACGTCATGAGTGATGGCGGTGTAAATGTGGGGCGTCGTCGATTTCTGACCGCTGCTACCTCCGTTGTGGGTGGTGCAGGTGCGGTTGGAATCGCAGTACCTTTTGTCGCTTCCTGGAATCCGAGTGCCAAGGCCAAGGCCGCTGGCGCGCCGGTCAAATACAACATCAGCAAGCTTGAGCCGGGCCAGATGGTTACCGTCGAGTGGCGCGGCAAGCCGGTGTACGTGGTGCGTCGCACCCAGGAGACGCTGGATAACCTGGCCAAAGTCGCTCCGCTGCTGCGCGACCCGGAGTCCACCGAGTCCAACCAGCCTGCTTACGTGAATCCTGAAAACCGCGCCATCAAGCCCCAGACGCTGGTGCTGGTAGGCCTGTGTACCCATCTGGGCTGTGCGCCGATGTTCCGTCCCGAAGTGGGCGCCGCCGATCTTGGTGGCAGCGAGTGGATGGGCGGTTTCTTCTGCCCCTGTCACGGCTCCAAATACGATATGGCCGGCCGTGTGTACAAGGGTGTACCTGCGCCCACCAATCTGGATGTGCCGCCGTACTCCTATGAAAGTGACGATGTCATCGTAATCGGTGTGGATCAGGAGGGCGCCGTATGAACTGGTTAACCGCTTTGGGCGACTGGGTTGATCAGCGTCTGCCGATCTACCGCGCGTGGGATACCCACATGGGTAAGTACTACGCGCCCAAGAACTTCAACCTCTGGTATTTCTTTGGTGTGCTCTCCATGCTGGTTCTGGTGAACCAGCTGCTGACCGGCATCTGGCTGGTGATGAGCTACAACCCCACCGCCGAGGGTGCATTTGCCTCTGTTGAATACATCATGCGCGATGTGGATATGGGGTGGATCATCCGCTACCTGCACTCTACCGGTGCCTCCGCATTCTTCGTGGTGGTTTACCTGCATATGTTCCGCGGTCTTATGTACGGCTCTTACAAGCCGCCGCGCGAGCTGGTGTGGATTTTCGGTATGTGTATCTATCTGGTACTGATGGCGGAAGCCTTCATGGGCTACGTACTGCCCTGGGGCCAGATGTCCTACTGGGGCGCACAGGTAATCGTATCCCTGTTCGGTGCCATCCCGGGTATCGGTGAGGACCTGGTGCAATGGATTCGCGGTGACTACCTGATCTCTGGCATTACGCTCACGCGCTTCTTCTCGCTGCACGTTATCGCGCTGCCGCTGGTATTGGTGCTGCTGGTAGTGCTGCACATCCTGGCGCTGCACGAAGTGGGTTCCAATAACCCAGACGGTATCGAAATCAAGAAGAACAAGGATGCCAATGGCGTGCCGCTGGACGGCGTTCCGTTCCATCCTTACTACACTGTGCACGACCTGGTTGGTGTAGCGGTTTTCCTGTTCGCCTTCTGTGTGGTGGTGTTCTTCTTCCCGGAAATGGGCGGTTTCTTCCTTGAGTACGCCAACTTCGAGGAAGCTAACCCGCTGAAGACCCCGCCGCATATTGCGCCGGTGTGGTACTTCACTCCGTTCTACGCGGTGCTGCGCGCAGTCACCATGGATATTGGCCCGCTGACCGCAAAATTCCTCGGCCTGGTGGCCATGGGTGCGGCGATCGCGATCCTGTTTGTGCTGCCCTGGCTCGACAAGAGCCCGGTGAAGTCCATCCGCTACAAGGGTGTGCTGCCGAAGGTGCTGCTGCTGGTATTTGCTGCGGTGTTCATCATCCTGGGCTACCTGGGCGTGAAGTCTCCGACTCCGGGACGTAACTTCCTGGCGCAGGTAGCAACCCTGTTCTACTTCGCCTTCTTCGTCACCATGCCGATCTGGACCAACCCGACCACCCGCAAGGGGCTGGCATCCTGGATCGTCAGCGGAGTATTCGGCTTCCTGTTCCTGTGGATGGCGTTGGTGAACTGGAAAGCAAGCCTGTTCGTGTGCGTGCTGTGTCTGGTATTTGCCGCCTTCTTTGCAGTACTGCCATGGCTGACCAACCGCGACGTGGTGCACCCGGTACCTGAGCGTGTTACCAGCCCGTCCGGCAGCAAGTCGTTCATTCTGCTGTTCGGCGGCATCATCGCCGTGGTACTGCTGGCTTTCGTACCCATCAAGGCGGTGGGTGCGGAGAGCTCCGTGGAGCTGGACCACATCAACATTGATCTCGGCGATAAGCCGTCTCTGCAGCGCGGCGCCAAGTATTTCGTCAACTACTGCATGGGCTGCCACAGTGCCAACTTCTCCCGCTGGGAGCGCGTTGCCACCGATCTGGATATCCCGAGCGAGCTGATGATGCAGAACCTGGTACTGGGCGACGACAAGATCGGCGACCTGATGCAGATCTCCATGCAGCCTGACGACTCCAAGGTATGGTTCGGCGCCACCCCGCCGGATCTCACCCTGGTGGCCCGCGCGCGCTCCCCGGAATGGCTTTACACTTATCTGCGTAGCTTCTACAAGGATGAGAGCCGTCCTACCGGTGTGAACAACAAGGTGTTCCCGAATGTGGGTATGCCCCACGTTCTGATGGAACTGCAGGGCCTGCCAGAGTGCGCTCCCGGCCCGAAACGCGACCACGGCAAAGTTGTGCGCGACGAGATGGGCAACCCGATCATGGACGCCAACTGTGGCAGCCTGCAGGTCAGCAAGGTCAAGGGTTCCATGAGTGGCGAAGAATATGATCAAGCGGTCTACGACTTGGTCAACTTTATGGAGTATGTGGCCGAGCCGATGGCGGAAAGCCGCAAGCGCATCGGTTTCTATGTGCTGGCATTCATCCTTGTCTTCTTCATCTTTGCCTGGCTGCTGAATCGCGAGTACTGGAAAGACATTCACCACTAAGCGATTGCCAGATTGATTTTTCCGGGTGGTGGGCCGCCGGTTTCCGGCACTAGCCCTACCACCCGTTTTCCGTTTAAGAATGATGGTCGCAAAGCCGACCAGTAGATCGAGGTAGTTCCACAATGGGTGTGCCGACCAACAAGCGCTCCTCCATGACCTTCTTTTCCGATGGTCGTTGTCACTTTAGCCATCGAGTGCGTATCGTTCTCGCGGAAAAGGGTGTGACCGTTGATATCGTCGATGTCGATCCAGAAGACAAACCGGCGGAATTGGCCGAACTCAACCCGTACAACTCCCTGCCGACCCTGGTTGATCGCGAGCTGGTGCTGTTCGAAACCAAAGTGATGATGGAGTATCTCGACGAGCGTTTCCCGCATCCGCCGCTGTTGCCGGTCTACCCGGTGGCTCGCGCCCAGAGCCGTCAGATCATGTACCGTATCGAGCGCGACTGGGTTCCACTGGTAGACAAAATCCTGGCCGGTGGCAAGGATGTGGCGGCCGCGCGTAAAGAACTGCGTGACAGCCTCGTTGGTATCGCGCCGATGTTTACCGATCTGCCGTACTTCTTCAACGAAGAGTTCTCCCTGGTGGACTGCTGCATGGCTCCGTTGCTGTGGCGCCTGGACCAGCTGGAAATTGCGCTGCCGAAAACCAAACAGGCCAAGCCGCTTCAGGATTACATGGATCGCCTGTTCGCCCGCGAAGCTTTCCAGCAGAGTCTGACCGAGTACGAGCGCGAAATGCGCTCTTGAGGTGCTGATTGAACAAGCCGCCGATGACATCCAACCGCCCGTATCTGTTGCGGGCGTTTTACGAGTGGATCACCGATAACAAATGCACGCCGTATCTTCTGGTGGATACCCACCTGAAGGGAGTGCTGGTGCCCCAGCAGCATGTCAACGAGGACGGGCAGATCGTCCTGAATGTCTCTGAAACTGCAGTGATGGGGCTGACCATGGACAACTACGCCATCCGCTTCAACGCCCGTTTCGGCGGTGTACCGACGGATATCCAGGTGCCGGTAGGTGCGATTGTGGGTATCTACGCACGGGAGAATGGTCAGGGCATGGTGTTTGAACCGGAGGAGACTCCGGAGCCACCGGAGCCAACACCGCCGGCAACATTCAAAAAGCCGGCGAAAAAGCCTTCCCTGCGGGTGGTCAAGTAACCCTCGCCAGCGTGCTAAAGGGGCCCGTTTTTACGGGCCCCTTTTGCTTTTGGGGAACCTCCCGGTAGTAATTGCTGACAGGGCATCCTGTTTCCGCACTTGGCAAAAAAAATGACGCCATATTCCTGTTATTGATTGGTGAATTGGCTGCACCCTTCCGATACTGCAAGCAAGCTGTGTACAGGAGGGACCCTAGTGAAATTACTCAGCCATACCATCGGCATATTCACCAACCCGGACAAGGAATGGCAGGCTATCCGCGCCGACAAGCATTCCTTCTTACAGGTGTTTATAAGCCACGTGCCGATACTGGCCCTCATCCCCGCGATTGCCGGATACATCGGCGTTACCCAGGTGGGTTTTAATCTCGGTGGGCACGTTGCCAAATTGACGCCTGCGAGCGCGGGCGCACTGGCAGTGATCACTTATATTTCGCTGCTGGTGGGTATTTATCTGGTAGGTGAGTTCATCAACTGGATGGCCAAGGCCTATGGTGTTGAGGGGGACGAACCCACTCGCCACTACGAGGGGACGGCGCTCGCTGTGTTTGTCACCACACCGGTGCTTTTGGCCGGTATTGTGCTGCTTTACCCACACCTCTGGCTGGTGGTTGGTGTGATGGGGCTGGCAGGTCTCTACTCGGTTTACCTGTTGTATGAAGGCATTCCCATTTTGATGAACATGAGCAAAGAGCGTGCATTTATGTACGCCGGTGCAGTGCTCACCATCGGCCTTGTCGGCATCGTTACCATGCTGATCTGTTCAGTGATTATCTGGAGCATGGGCGTGGGGCCGGTTTATCAGTAGCAAACGCTACGCGAACCCGCCTGTCGTTTCTGATCGACAGTTACCGCTAATTGTTACCCTCAACAAAGCCGGCATTGCGCCGGCTTTGTTGTATCAGGCTGAGCGCGCTTCGCGGGCTCTGCCAGTCAGGTAAGCGTGCTCGCAATGGCGCGTTCATCCTGCCGCAGTGGCGATTGCGAAACTCCCTGCAGTGGTGGCATGGGGCAGTCAAGACAGTCTGCCACCGCGCGCAGCAGCTCAATTTCCGTTCCGCACACCAGTCCATCGTGTGCCAGCGTGGTGGCGAGCGCCTTTAGCAGAGCGGGCTTTTTGAGCGGGGCGGTATCCCGGGAGATGGCCAATGCCTTGTCCAGTCGCTGCAGGTTGATATCCCGCGCGGCGGGCAGGGGCACGGGTATCTGCCCGAGTGTTGCCAGTCCCGCCTCGTAGGCGCGTTTCGCATTCAGATAGTTGTTATTGCCGGCGTGGGCCATGGCGGCGAGTAAAAAGCGCTGGGCGTCAGCCTGTGCGCTACCTGAACTGCCACCTGCAGGTCCCTTGCGCTGACGGTCCGGGTTGGCCTCCAGGCCGTGCATGAGCACGCGATATAACGCCCATTCCCAGATTTCCACTTTGCCGTCTGCACGCAGTAACTTGATCAGGTTGCGTTTGAATATCTGGTACTGCTGCGGGGCCAGGGCCTTGAGAGCGGGCACGCACAGGTCCAGTAGCGGCAGGCGGCAGATGACGGGCAGTTTTGCCACTACTGGTTGCAGTCGATCGAACTCCCGTCGCACCGCCGGGTGGGCGGATTTCTCCAGCAGTGCGCGCTGTAGCTCGAACTGTGCGGGGCACATCATCAGTGCGTAAACCACGGCGCGGGCGGCAAAGGGGTCATGGGCCGCAGCCTTGAGGTCAGCGGGGATTCGCGCCAGTAGCTCGCCACCCATTGCGAGCTGGGTGGCGGATGGCTGTGCGATATTGTTATCCACAGCCTCCAGCACCTCATCGAGACGGGATCGGTAGTGGCCGTGGTCTGCTGACGGCGAGGGGGGATAAGCCTCCGCAGAGTAAATGGCGGAGACCTGGTCGCTGTGTGACGGTGCGGCAGCGGGTGTAGCAGCACTTCCCCAGCCCTTCCACTGTGGATCCAGACGGCCAATCCGCGCGGCAAGTGGTGGGTGGGTGGCGAACAGGCCAAACAGTGAGTTTTTTAGCCCACTGGCGAAGTACATGTGGCTGAATTCGCTGGCGTTGGCGGCGCGCAGGTTTGAGCCCTGCTGGTGTTGGCCGATTTTCTTCAACGCGCCGGCGATGCCCTGATGGCTGCGGGTGAACTGTACCGCTGAGGCGTCTGCGAGGTATTCCCGCTGGCGGCTCACCGCGGACTTGATCAGGTTGCCGAAAAGGGTCCCGGTGTAGCCGATTGCGACAAGGCCGGCGCCAATGCCGAAGAGCGCAGCGC
>NZ_DATCMV010000049.1:0-11134 GCF_036563125.1 Microbulbifer sp. | reverse complement strand
GAGTACCGGGTATGGCTTTTCAAAACCGCTGTGAATACATCCATGTACGCTGCGTCGGCGACGTCCCTGTCGCCGACGCTTTTGAAAAGCCATACCCGGCACTCGGCCTTAAATTTGTATTTTTGTACTTCGTTAGCTTTGCCTTGGTGGCTTTGGTTCGCCTAATTATTTATTGCTCTGGTTTTCCTGCACCAACTTGATTTCCCGCTTCAGTTCAGAATATTCCTGATGCTGGAAACTGTGGTCGATGGCGGTGTGGATTGTGCTCTCGATTTTTTCCAGGCTGGTGGCCTGCTTCCACGGGATGATGTACAGCACCTTGGGCTGTTCCTGGCTGCCCACAATGGTGGACTCCAGTGTAATCACCTCACCGCCCTCCTCCTGGGCAAAAGCGGAAAACGAAACGGCCAGCAGTGATAGTGCAAAAAGATGAATCAATTTCTGCATGACTTACATTCTCCGCTCCAGATCCACAATCCAGCCCGCCAGCACTTTGTCCTCCGCCTGCTCAAGCGCGCGCGCTTCGCGGTAGTGATGCAAAGCCTGTTCCGGTTTATGCAGGTAGAGATCAAACAGAATACCCAGATTGCGGTGGGCCATGGCGAAATCGGGCCAGTGCGTCAGTGCACTTTCATACGCCACACGGGCGTCTTCAAACTTGCCCTGGTCGCGCAGTAAAACCCCGAGAGAATTCCACGCATACACATTCTTGTCATTCGCAGCGACCGCCTGACGCAGGCTCGTTTCCGCCTGTTCCGATTGCTCCAGTTTCAGCTGCACCTTCGACAGATTCAGCCAGGCACCGGAAAGGTTCGGCCACTGGGCGACTACCTGTTGCAGCTCGGTCTCTGCCGCCTGGTACTGTTGCTGGCCGAAAAAATCCCGTGCACGCGCGATCGCCTGCTGCGCATCCGCCGGCACATTGGCGGGCTCCGCGAGATAGGGGTTCGGGCTGACGACGCGCTGGCCATTTTCATCCAGCACCGGCTCGGCGCCATCGGCGATGTCCGGTTGGGTTGGACTACTGCTACAGGCGGCCAACAGTGCGGCGAGCGTCGCGACAACAGCGAAGCGATACAAATTTTTCATATCAGTAGGCCTCATCGCTCCACTCCACGGTCGACTCCGGTTTGCGGTAGCGCGCCGGCAGCAGGTTTTCCAGGGATGAGAAGCTGTTCTTCACCCATTTGTCGTACACCCCATCCGCGGTGCGCTGGATATTTGCCTCGTGCAGTTCAATGGCCTTCTCCTCAAACGGGAACGCCTGTTCTTCCAGCAGAATTTCGTACTGTTCCAGTTCCAGCGGGCTCAGGCCGTTGGGTCGCTGGGAGTCCATCAGGTCGCGGCTCAACTGGCGGTAGACCTCTGCCAGGCGGAAGTTGGCGGCGGTGGTAAATTCCGCGATGCCGAACCCCAGCACTTTCTTGTAGTCCGCTACCGTGGTCTCCATCGCCTGTTTCTTGTTTTTCAGGCTCTGTTTCAGCGGCAGTGTCAGCGCCAGGCGCTCAAACTGCGCGTAACTCTGTTCCGCCAGTTCGCTCTGGGCGAAGGCGGCGAGATAGCGGCCGCGGGGTTCGGAAACTCTGTTGCCGGAAAGGCTCTTCAACCACAGGTTGCGCTCGTTCTGATTGCCGGCTTTTGTGTACAGCGACACCAGCTGGTACTGGGCTTCCAGATTCTGCAGTGCCGGTTCCTGCCACTGGCGGGTGTACTGGCGATAGGCATCGATCGCTCTGGCGGTATTGCCGGCCTGCTCGAACTGCTCGGCTGCCAGATACAGGGAGCTGCGGCGCACCTCCGGGTCGGAATCGTTGTTGGCCAGCGCCATCAGCTCGCCGGCGGCGGCTTCCGGCATATCCATGCCCTGGTATATAGCCACCGCTTTGGCGGCGAGGGATGGGGTCAGTTTGTGATCCGGATAGTACTGGCGGAAATCTGCCACTTCGGCCCGTGCCTCGGGCCAGCGCTGCAGTCGCACCAGCTGGGTGATGGCATCGTACTGGGCGGTAGCGGCGATGGCGGAGCGGCCGCTCTGGCGCACGCGCAGCAACAGCGCGATGGCTTCTTCGGTGGGCGCGACAAATTCCAGGCTGTCGCTGGTGAGCTGCACCTGCTTGAGGATCAGCTCCGCCTGTTTGTAGATAGAGGACTGCAAGCGGTCGCGGGTGTTCAGGTATTCGGGATCCGTGGATGCCATGCCTGCCAGCAGCTGGGTGTAGGCGTTTTCCGCCGCGGGGAAATTGTCGATTTCGAAATAGCTGTGGCCGAGCAGCAGCAGGATACTGCGGCGCTGTGCCGCATTCGGTGCCGGCTGCCACGCCGCGGCTTTTTCCGCAGCGGCAATGGTTTCCTGGTGGCGGTACTGTTCAAACAGGTTGTGTGCCGCATCCAGCTGCACTGCCAGTGCGCGATGGTCCTGGGGCCAGGTGTCGGCAAAGCGCAGGCTGGTCTCGGTTTTCATGTCCAGCCAGTAGTTCACCCGCTCGGGGTTTTGCTCGCGCTTGTGCACCTCGCCCGCCATCAGGATGGCGGCGTAGCCGGCTTCGGTGGCGCGTGCGGGCGCGATACCTTTCTCGGCGGTGTAACCCCAGGCCACCCTGCGGTAGGCATTGAACGCCTGCGCATACTCACCGGCGTCGTTCAGGCTCTCTGCCATCAGGAACGTGAGCTCGGGGGCTTGTTCATCAGCCGGGAAGGTCTCGACGAATTCACCGTAAAGTGCCGCCGCGGCGAGAAATGCCTCGCGGGATTCCCGCAGTGCTTTGTCGGCAACCCGTGCATTGTTGCGCGCGCCGCGGGCTTCTTTTGCCAGCGCCTGGGCGCGGGCGTGGTCGAAGCGCGCCAGCTCTTCGAGCCAGGGCTTCAGCTGTACCTTGAGCAGGTCGCGCTGACTGTCTTTGGCATTCTGCCAGTACTCGCTGCGGATGCCGTAGCGGGTAACGTATTCGCGCTTGGCTGGAATTACTTCGCTGGGGAAATTGCCCTGCTGCAGGATTTCCACCGCGCGCACGTGCATGTGCGGTGCCTCGTCGCTCTGCGGGTAGCGCGCCACATAGGTGAGGAAGGTCTGTGCACCGTCGCGATAACGCTCGCTCTCCGCGTACCAGTCACCGAGGCCGTGATACAGCAGGTGCTGATATGCACGCGGGCCTTTGTCCGGATTGAACGACTCGATGACTTCGGCACCGCCCAGGTAGTTGTATCCGAGCGCCAACACCCGCAGGGTGTCGTTGGCCAGGCGTCGCTCGCCCTGCTCGAGTTTTCCGAGCAGGCGCCGGCGCGGTTCGTTTTCCGCCAGCAGGTCGTCCATCAGGGTGAGGAAGGATTCGTTGGCCTCGCGATAGCGCGCGTCCTTGAACTGGCTCCAGCCCAGCATGTAGCGGGCGTTGCGCGCGAAGGGTGTGTCGCCCTCTGCCAGCACCGCGGCGAAATCCCGCTCCGCTGCGCGATACTGTTTGCGGCCGAACGCGGCCTCACCGCGGCGGAACAGGGCCTCGGCGATAAACGGGGAGTCCGGCGCGGTATCGACAATGTTTTCCAGCGCGGCGAGGGAGCCGCTGGTATTGCCGTCCAGCGCGCGTGCCCGCGCCAGGCGGTAGGCCAGGTAGTCGTCGTCCGCCGAGGTCTGCAGCAGCGCCTCGTAGTGGCGCACGGCTTCGCCATAGGCGACGGCCATGGCGGGGTTGTCGGACTGCAGTTGCTCCAGGCGCTCCATTTCCAGGTCGGCGAGTCGCAACTGGATCTGGCGGCGGGTTTTCGGATCGCTGTTGGCGGCGAGCGCCTTTTCGTAACTGCCGATCAGTTCTGGCAGTTCCACCTGTGGCATGGTCACCAGCGGCTCTTTGGGCAGCGGGCTGGCGGGTAGCTCTGCGAGAGTGGTGCCCGGGTGGAATTTACCGGTTCCGGGATTGAAGATGCCGGAGCAGCCGCCCAGTGTGGTGCTGGCACAGATGGCCAGTGCGAGCAATGTGTGCCGCTGACGGAGATGGGCAGACTTCACAATGTCACCTCGGTCGCGATCTCGGACTCGGTTTCGGCGCTGTCATCGGTATCGGCAACGGGCTCGGTTACATCCTTTGCCGTGGCGTCCTGGCTGTCTGAATCGGCGGGCGGCGATTCGGTGGTGGCCGGCTCTATCTCCGGCGGCAGGTCGTACATGCCCTGCATCGCGGCGTCCTGGATGCGCGCAATGGCGAGACGGGTGTGGGCCATGTACTGCTCAACGCGCTCTGTCGCCTGCACCAGTGCCGCGCGCATATCGTCGCGGATCTGCGTTTCGATCGCGACGCTGGCACGTTCAATGGTGTTGCGCTGTTGCGCCAGGCGCAGGCCGGCGTCGTCCACGCTGCCCGCGAGCAGGTTAAGTTGTGGCGCTTCGGCGGCGATACGCGCGACCTTGCGCTGGCGCCGCGCCGCTTCGCTCAGTTGCTGTTCCAGTGCTGCGATAGCCTTGCGCTTTTGCCACAGGTTGTCGTGGTACTGCTCGGACGCCTGCCATTGCAGAATGCCGCGGGCGCGGGCCAGTGTCTGCTGCTGGTAATTGCCGGTTTTGCCGGCCTCGCGTAGGCGCGCATGGAGCGCTTCCGCATCCCGCAGCGTCTGCAGATATTCCGCTTCCTCACCACCGGCGGTGGCGAGCATGGCGAGCCCATCCTGTTCCGCTTCGATACGCGCGAGAGAGGCCTGCAGTTTTGCCAGGTCCTGTTCGGCGAACTGCACCTGTTGATCGTATTGCGCACTGTCGTGCTGGCGCACGATGTCGACGCGGCGCTGTTCGCGCTCCTCGAGCAAGGTGTGGAATTCCGGCAGTCGTTGCTGCCACTGTTCCAGCACCCGATTCAGGTGGCGCAGGTCGCGCAGCTCCGCGAGTTGCAGTTGCAGGCGGTCGCTCTGCATCATCTGCAGCAGGTATTTCTGGTTTATGCGGATAAGTGCCGGCGTGGTGGCATCTTCCAGCCAGCCGTAGCGGCGCAGGTCGATATCCGCCTCCGCGTTGATCTCGGCAAACTGCAGGTGCGCGGTGGCGCTGTGCAGGTTGTGCAGATCTTCCAGCGCCTGATCGTATTTGCGCTCGGCGTTCTGGTACGCGCGCAGTGCCAGTTTGGGGCGGCGCAGTTGCTCGTAACTGAAGGGCAGTGCCAGCAGTGCTTCCTGCACCTGCGGCGACAGCGGGTTTTCGCGGATCAGGTAGCCGAGCGCATCGACCGCCTGCTGGTGGTTGCCGCCGTTGACCGAGGTCCAGCCGAGGCCGAGCAGCGCGTCTGCGGACCAGGGCGTGTCCAGTCGCACACCGCGGAATTCCTCCGCCGCTGCGTTCAGGTCGCCACCGAGGGCCATGGCGTAGCCGGCCCCGATTTTCGCCTTGTCGCGCAGGATGCGCAGTTCTTCTTCCGCCTCGGCAGACATATCGGGCCTGCTCAGGGCCTGCTCCACAAGCAGCGCGGCGCGGCGATAGTCCTGGGCGGCGATATCAAACTGTTGCGCGCGCGCCAGTGCGGCCGCCAGATTGTTGTGCCCAAGGGCTCTTTCTGCCACCGGCAGATCGGCCATGTTCAGCAGTTGCCGCGCCTGTTGCAGGTCGCCATTGCGAATGGCGAGATTGAGCGTAAGGGTGGTCTTGTGCATTGCGCCGGATTTCTCCAGCTGCAGTGCGGCGGTGTCCCAGTTCTGGTGGCGGTAGTTGAGTTCCGCCAGCTTCAGCCAGGCAATTTCCCGGTAGCGGGAGAGACGTTTCTGGTCACCTTCGCCATCGGCTTTCCGCAGTTGCTTCTCGAACAATTCCGCGGCCTGGTGCTCGAGACCGAAGGCGAGACTGATACCACCGCGGATCAGGTCGGCATTATCCGCGTGATGCTGAATACCCCCGCGCAGGTCTGACACCATCAGGGTACTCAGCGCTTCAAAGCTGTTGCCCTGGAAGTAGTGATACAGCGCGCTGCCATAGCGCATGTCCTGCGCCTGCTGGAATTTCTGCGCAGGTGATCCGTCTTTATGGCTCTCGCTCTGTTCCGCAGGCTGCACTTCGGCCGCGTTATCCGCATAAACCGACGGCGTCGCCATCAGGGCGGCGGCAATGGCCAGTGCCAGCGGCGACCGGAACAGGGATTTTCTGGTGGAGGCGGGGAACAGCATGGCGGCGTCCGACTCAGGGCGCCGGCCATTCGATCACTTCGAATTCCGGCTGCTGCTTGCCGCCGGAATCGGAAATGCGCAGTTCGATCACCGCGGGCTCGTCGGTTTTTTTCAATTCGATGGTGGCGGCGCGCTTGAACTCGCGTTGTTCTGGGCCGATGCCGGTAAAGTATGCGGTGATGTTGTGATCACCGGATTTCAGGTTGCCCTTGAACAGCGGCTGGATACCGCCCCGGACCAGGGCCTGCTTCTGGTGTTCGGTATACAGGTGGGTTTCCACCAGTTTGTTGTCGATATGCAGTTTGACGGAGTCCAGGTCAAAAAAATGGCCGACGTCCATGGAAACGTAAACCGCTACCTGGCTCTGCGCCGGGAACAGCAGGTCTTCTTCCAGTACCAGCAGATCCCGGTTCAGTTTCAATACGTCCTGCTTCAGGTTTTCCAGGTTATCCGCGGCAAAATCCCCCTCCTGTGCAGACACAGTTACCGCGCAGGTAAGGGAAAGAGAGGCGAGGATTGTGCTGAGTGAGCGCAGGGAAAACATGGTAAAGCCTGAAATTCGATTGTCGTAAAGCCACGGGATTATGGCACGGTTCCGCAATTTGGGTGTGACCCAATTTGCATTATTTTTCCAAACCACTACTGAAAAACATCCGGTGATTGGCATCGATAACAATTGCCTCAAAATTGTGCATTTGTTCGATCAGGGCCAGTCCTTTCTCCTTGCCGAGTACGAAAACACTGGTGGAAAGCGGATCAGTATCGAAGCCCTGGGGGCCGATAATACTCACACTGATCAGCTTGTCCTGGTCGCTGCCCGTATCACCTGCATCGGTATCTGTTGGCTTGCCCGTTGCCGGGTTGAAGATATGGTGTACCCGGTGATCATCGTCGTCGATGAAAAAACGTTCATAGTCGCCGGAGGTGGATATCGCGGTATTTTCCAGCGGAATCACCGCGGCATTTTTGCTTCTGTCACGCGGGTGGCGAATACCGATCAGCCATGGCTTGCCGCGTTTGTCGCCCAGCAGGCGCGCATCGCCGCCGGCGCTGACACTGGCATTCTGCACCCCGAAGCGTTGCAGAATGCCGATTGCGCGATCCACTGAATAACCCTTGGCGATACCGCCCAGGTCAATTTTTGTGCGCGGATCTTTGAACGCGAGGTTGAGCTGTTCCCGATCCAGTGCAATGTGTCGGTAATTGACTGCCGGCAGCAGGCTTTCCGTGGTTTTGATATCCGCGCTCTCGCCCTTGCGAAAATCGTACAGGCTGCCGAGGGTGGCGAAGGTAATATCAAACGCGCCGCCGGTCCTGTCGCTGTAGTACAGCGACTTCTGGATAATATCCGCCAGTTCCTGCGAAATTTTGACCGCACCCTTGCCCGCCTCGCGATTGACCCGGGAGAGCTCACTGTCTTCTTTATAGGGCGATAGCGCGGTATCGATGCGGCGGAACTCGTCCATCACCGCGCGCTTGATTTCATCTGCCCTGCTGTCGTCGTCGACCCAGAACTGCAGGTGCACCTCGGTGCCCATGATTGCCTGTTTGTCGTAGTGCCAGTCGGCGTGACTTGAACCGGTCGCAAACAGCGCGGCAATGAAAAGGAATATTCGCACCGGGTACATCGCTCTCTGTTATCGAATCGGCGCAAACGCCGTCAGGCTGTCCATCAGGCTGGCGTTGCCGAGGCCATGGTTGGGGAACAGGCTGGCAAAACTGCCCTGCTCCCCGTGCAGCGCCATGTAATTAAGCACCACTGTCTGCACCAGCTGGTTGACGTTGTTGGCCGCGGGGCTGCCTGCGGTTTCCACATCGCCGGACGGGCGCATGTAGCCCAGCTGCTGGTGTCGCGCCTGTTCATCCGCGGTGCCGCCGAGCAGCTGTGGGCGGCCGGCGGGGTTGTACACCAGGAAATAGGAGGCGGCGGTCTGCTGGTTGTCGCCGGTCCATACGCCTTTGCCGCGTCCCTGTGCGGAATCGTCCACCATGCCGTTACTGAATACCGAACCGTCGCTGAAGACATAAATCATCAGCGGTTGGCCGACGCGTGCGGCGTATTCCAGGCAGGCGCCGATACAGCGGCCCGCGCGCAGATCGCGGATTTCGCCGGTGGCGCGGTCGCCGGTGTGGTAGTCGTAACCGCCCATGGTGATGGTGCCGGCACCGGCGTAGCCATTGACCACGAGCTTCATGGTGGAGGCGGTTTTCTGGAATTCGCGATCGCCGAAAAATTCATCGGAAGAAAAAATTCCACCGGGGCCGACAATATCCGGGTCCAGCGCCGGGTCCAGCGCGCTCGGGTTACCGAAGCGGTCGGCGAGATCGGCGCTCTTCATGTAGCCGCACTTCACCAGGTCCTTGATCACCGCGTCGTTACTGACCCGGGTGTTGACCTTGCCGAGCTTGGCGTTGGAGATGCGGTACATGGATTCCATCACCGCAACGGTATCTTGCTGGCTGAGCAGGCCAACCAGATCGCCAACATCCACCAGGCCGGTTACATCCGAGGGGCGATCGATTTTGGTCGGGCGCACTTCCGGGTTTATGAGGTCCATGGGCGCCATGGAGTTGCCGCCGGATTCACTGGTCTGGGAACCGATCAATGCAAGTAGCGAGCCATTGGCGCCGGCGCGGTTGATGCCGTACATGGGATTGTGCGGATTGTTGCCGGTGTCGTTTTCCGAGCGCGCCGGGATCACCGCGCCGTTGATGGCGCCGGCGGTGCCGGCAGCGACTTTTTCCAGGATGCCGCGCAGCATCTGGCTGTCGCTGTGGAAAGCGAGGCCGAGGTCGGTATTGATAAAGGAGTTGCCGGCGGCGTCGGTAACTGACGGTGCCATATCGCCGGGCAGGCCCTGTTTGCTGTAGCCGGAAGTGCTTAGGAAATCGAGCTGGCCACCCTGCTTGCCCACCAGCACGTTGGAGCCGGCAATATTGGCACCGCCGGCGAGGTCAAAGCAGATAAACGGGATTTTGCCGGCGCCGTTGGCGCTGACCCCGCAGAGGGTGCGCATGGCTTCGAGATCCGAAGACAGCGCGGCGTGGGCCATGCGCGGGTTGGCAAACAGGCTGAAAACCGAACCACCCAGCACGGTGGCCATGCCGGCGCGGAAGCCCTGGCCGAGAAAGTCCCGACGGCTCACCGGGCGGTGGTGGTCCGGGTGGCGCAGTGGCTGGTCCAGTTCGAAATGTTTTTTCTTGCTCATTGCTTCAGTTCCGGGGGAGCCTTGGCGCCGGTTATCAGTGAATCAAAATCATTGCGCTGCCCATGGCCGCGGCGCAGGTGGCCTTGACCGTGGTCGGCGTGCGATCGGCGCTGCAGCCGCTGCCGCAGGTGGTCATGGTGTCGATCAGGCCATTCAGCTCGGCGCGCACGGTGCTTTCATCGGGCGCGGTTGCCAGCTGCGCGGTGTGCCCGCCCATGGCCGCGGGCCAGGTGATCGGCCGGCCGAGGAGATTTTCCAGCAGCGGGTCGATGATCTGCGCGCGCTTGGCGTCGCTATCAAATGCACTCGCTGCACCCGCGCTGAAATCGAACCCGGGGAAATAGGCCGCGCGCTTGGTGGTGTCATCCACCAGGGTGCTGCAGTATTTCACCGCGAGCTGGGTGATGCCCATTTGCTGTGCCGCGAGGAAACCGCGCACATCGGCCTCCACCGGCAGCTGCTGTTTGACCTTTTCCCAAGTGTCCATCACCGCCGGGTGCGCGCTGGAGATTCCGGTGGCGGAAGACAGCGCCGCGTGGATCTGCTCGAAACGGCGGATACCGATACGTGGTTGCGGGGTGAGGTCTGCGGGGGCGGCTGGCAGTGCCGGGGTGGCTTCCACGCGCACAAATTCCTCATTGCCGAGGCGCTCGAAGGTGAGGAAAAACTCGTCCGAGGTCGGGCCTTTTTCCAGGGAAATGATGGTGCCGAGCGGCGACAGTTTCTGTCCGCTCGCCGGATCGTACTGGTTGGCGGTGACAGTGGTATCGAGGTTGGCCCAGGCCTGGCCCACCACGGCCTCGCGGCCGTTGATGCCGATGCGCATACCCTGGATCACCACACCGTCCGGAGTCACGCCGTCTTCCAGGGTGATGAATTTCGGTGCGCTGAACAGGTAGCCGTGGTTGTCGTACTGCTGCACCTCGAACATCACGTAGCCCTGGGGCACGTCGGTCTGCGCTTCCACCTTGAACAGCAGCAGGTATTTCTCGCCCACACCGGCTTCGTAGTTGGTGAGGATGTCGTCCTGGTTAAGCGCGCGGGAGTGAATCGCCAGCAGGCGGATAGAGCCCGCCCAGGCAAATTCGTTGGAGGCTTCACTGCCGAGCACCAGTGCGAAGGTGTCGTCCCAGGTGGACAGCAGCCCCGGCGCCACCGGGTCCGCATCGCCGGTGAATTCACCGTTCACATACAGGCGGCGGCCATTGATCGGGTCGAACGTCGCCACTACGTGTTGCAGTGTTGCCTGCACCCGCTCGGCCATATCGTCGGTAATCAGCGCGGGCAAACCGTCGGCGTTGGTGCTGGCGTCGTTGCGGTTCTGGAAGGTGTAGTTGTACATCGCCTGGCCGAGGGTGAAATTGCGGATGCTGTTGCCACCGGAGTAGCTGACGATCCGCGCCGGGCCTTCCTGCACCACATTGGCCGGAGCCACCCAGGCCTCGATGGAGAATTCCCCGGTGCCGCTCAGGGTGTCGAACAGGCGCTTGCTGGTGGCGGTGGCCGCCTGGGCCTTGCCGCCGTTCAGCTGGATGCCCCAGGAGCCGAGCCACTCCACATCGCCGGACAGGTTAAGGTCGATGGCCGGGTTGATACCGGAGGTGTCATAGGCGGTGGTGCCGCTGCCGGTTTTGAATTCGTACAGTGCGATGGCGTTGTTCTCGATGCGCCCGCCGCCGCTGGCGACGACACCATCGGTGAGGAACAGCGCTTTACTGGTTACCCACGCCGGATCTACCTCGGTAACCGCGATGCCGTTGACAAAATTGCGGATCGCCGCCGCCATGGTGTCG
>NZ_DATCMV010000160.1:0-19352 GCF_036563125.1 Microbulbifer sp. | reverse complement strand
GGGTGTTGTGGTGGCATCTACTTCGCCGAGAGAACAACAAATTGTCCAGCTTGAGCCTTGGGTGTCAATAGAAGAAGAGAGTTTTGCTCCATTATGGAGCGGGGTTTTGAGCACAGTTCAAACCGCCAGCCTGAATCCTGTAGAACAAACTGTTAACCCCGTCGCGAGTTATCCCCCGCAGCCCGTTACAATCGGGACTTACAAGTTGCGCGCAATGCGGTAGTGTTAGCCACTGCGGGCACAACACAGACAACAACACAAGGCAGTTCCTTCATGCGCAGCGTCATTGCAACCCTGGTCCTCGGCATAGGATTGGCGGCAACGGTTCAGGCAGACGGCATCTACAAATGGGTGGATGAAAACGGGGTAGTACATTTTGGCTCGCAACCGCCGAAGCGGGAGCAAGTGGAAGTCGTCAAGGCGCCCAAATCCGACCGCTTCAAGCAGTGGCAGCAGGAACAAAACGCACTCGTAGCCCAGCGCAAGCTGGCCACTGGCGCGGAAGCCGGCGATAAAGGGAATACGGAAAATAAACCCGAATCCGAGCCGCAAACAAAAGAAGAGAAATCGGCGAAGCAAGCGGATACCAGTGCCGCAGAGATGGCTGCCCGCGCACAGCGCTGTCGCAATGCCCAGGCCCGCCTGCAGGAACTCCAGGCCCGCCCAAGGGTGCGCGAAGTCGATGCAAATGGGAACTACCGGGTGCTCGCGGAGGAAGAACGCCAGCAGCGTATCCGGCAGACCAAAGACCTGCTGCAGAACGACTGTTAAGGCCGAAATTACTCCCTTGAAGGCGGGCCTCCAGCGCCCGCCGCCCCCTCGTTCACGGAATTCGCTTCCTGCATCTCCCCGGCGTAATCCCTCCCCAGCAACAGATACATTGCCGGCACCACAAACAGAGTAAATATGGTGCCGATGGTCATTCCCGAAGCCACCACAAGCCCCATGGCAAAACGCGCCCCGCCGCCGGGCCCGGCAGCAATAAGCAGCGGGACCATGGCGAGCACCAGCGATGCTGTGGTCATCAGGATGGGGCGCAGGCGAATACTGGACGCCTGCTCGATGGCCTCGCGCTTACTCCTGCCCTGCAACTGCAACTGGTTGGCAAATTCCACGATCAAAATGCCAT
The DNA here is from genome assembly GCF_036563125.1 of Microbulbifer sp. GTDB lineage: Bacteria > Pseudomonadota > Gammaproteobacteria > Pseudomonadales > Cellvibrionaceae > Microbulbifer. The sequence goes on along the minus strand of NZ_DATCMV010000160.1, from coordinate 18,223 downwards.
GCTTGGAGATCACGCCAATCAGCGTGACCAGCCCCACCTGGGTATAGATATTCAGGGTGGTGAGTCCAAGGCTCACGAAAATCATCGCCCCACACACGCTCATGGGCACGGTAACCAGCATGATCAACGGGTCCCGCCAGGATTCGAACTGGGCCGCGAGTACCAGATAGATCACGATCAGCGCGAAGAAAAAAGTCACCAGTAGGTCAGAGCCCTCATTTTTGAACTGCCGCGACTGCCCGGAATAGTCTGTGGAATACTCGCGCGGCAGAATCTCCTTCGCTGCATTTTCAAGAATGCCCAGCGCTTCGCCTAGGGGTACACCGGGGCGCGGAACCCCGGCAATGGTGACCGCGTTTAATTGTTGAAAACGCTTCAACTGCTGCGGCTCCACGGTTTCCTCCAGCCGCACCAGCGTGGACAGGGGTACGAGAGTGCCGTCACCGGCGCGGATGTAATACTGGTTCAACTGATCGCCGGTAACGCGCTCCGCACGTATCACCTGTGGGATTATCTTGTAACTGCGGTTCTCCAGTGAAAAACGGTTGGTATACCCTCCCGACAGCATCCCTCCCAATTCCCGGGCCAGGTCGGCCATGGTGACGCCGATGGACGCCGCCTTGTCGCGGTCAATGACGACGGACAGCCGCGGCTTATCAAGTTTCAGATCCGCATCCAGAAAAATGAACCGTTTGCTGGCCAGCGCCCGGCCCATAATTTCATCGGCAAAACTCGCCAGGGTAGAGACGGGTTCGGTAGTGCCAATGACAAACTCCACCGGCAGCCGCCCCCCCGCTGTCGGCAGGCTGGGCGGTACAAAGGTAGCTATTTTCAATCCGGCGATCTGCGAAACCTCATCGTTGATCAGCGCCTGCATTTCCTGGGTATTCTTGTCGCGCTTGTTCCAGGACGACAGCACGAAGCCGGCAATAGCGCTGTTACTGCTGTTGCCCGCGCCCCCCACGCCATTCAACAAAAACAGGTTCTCCACCTCGGGGTGCCGGTCGCGTACACCGTTGATCTCCTCGGTGTACTGCTCCATGTAATCCAGTGTGGCAAAGGAATCGCCGCTGGCGATACCAAGCACAAAGCCGCGATCCTCCTTGGGCTCCAGCTCACTGGGCGAGGTAACAAACAAAAAATAGCAACTCACCAGCACAATCAGGCCAAATACCAGGATCACCAGCCGTTCATCCAGAGCCCGATGCAGCCACCGTCCGTAACCGGTTTCCAGCCGCTGCAACTGCCGCGACAGCCAGGCCTCAAGGCGGTTGTTGCGCTCCCCATCCTTCGCCCGCAACACCTTTGCCGCCATCATCGGCGACAGAGTCAGTGCCACCACACCGGAAAGCAGCACCGCACCCGCGAGTGAAAACGCGAACTCCACAAACAGGGTACCGGTGAGCCCACCAAGGAAACCAATAGGGAGATACACGGCAATCAGCGTCGTGGTCATGGCCACAATGGGCCAGGCCAGCTCGCGTGCGCCTTTCATGGCCGCGTCCTGTGGCGCCATGCCCTCCTCGATATGCCGGTGCACGTTTTCCAGCACGATAATCGCATCGTCAACGACAATGCCGATGGCGAGCACCATCGCCAGCAGGGTCAGCAGGTTGATGGAGAAACCCATCAACAACATCAGGAACAGCGCCCCCACCATGGACAGCGGCACCGCCACCGCCGGGATGATTACGCTGCGCAGGGATCCAAGAAACAGGTAGATGACAACAATGACGATCAGCACCGCCTCGACGATAGTTTTCACCACCTCGTTGATGGAATCCTGGATATATTCGGTGCTGTCGTAGGGAACTTCCCCCAGCATACCTTCCGGCAATTGCGGAAAAATTTCGCCGTTAAGTTTTTCGCGCACATCCGCGATCACATCCAACGCATTAGCATCCGGTGCAACCTCCACCGCGATGAAAGTTGCCGAACGCCCATTAAAGGTGACCGAGGTATCGTAAGATTCCGACCCCAGCTCAACTTCCGCCACATCCTCCAGACGCACCAACTGATCGCCGTCCGCGCGCACCACCAGCTTGCGGAATGCATCCTCGGAAGAGATATCCGTATCAGCGCGGATATCCATTTCTACCCGCGTACCCTTGGTACTACCTACCGCCGCCAGCACATTGTTCTGACGCAGGGCACTGGTGATGTCGCCAGCGGTCACCCCCTGTGCAGCCATCTCGGCCGGCTTCAACCAGACACGCATGGCGAAGGTACGATTGCCCAAAAGGCGCGCACGCTGCACACCGGCAATGGTGGACAGTTTGGGTTGTACGACGCGGGTGATGTAATCGGTGATCTGATTGTTGGTGAGAATCTCCGAGGAAAAGGACAGGTACATAGCGGCAATGGTTTGCCCCACCGCCAGGTCCACCGTAGAGTCCTCCGATTCCAGCGGCAGCTCGTTGCGCAGCTTGTTGACCTTGGCCACCACCTGGGTCAGCACTTCGTTGGGGTCGTAATCCAGACGCACATACGCCTGGATTACGGAAATCCCCTGAATGCTGGTGGAGACGATGTAGTCGAGGCCATCGGCACTGGCAATTTCCTGCTCCAGCGGTGTGGTGATAAACCCCTGCACCAGATCCGAATCCGCCCCCACATACACGGTGCTCACGGTGATCACCGCATTTTCCAGCTTCGGATACTGGCGAACGTTCAGTTCGGATATGGAGCGCAGCCCCAGCAGAAAAATAAACAGGCTGACCACACAGGCCAGTACGGGTTTGCGAATGAAGATATCGGTAAATTTCACCCGGCGTCCTTGCCTGCGCGGTTCATACGCTAACTATTGTCGGGTTTGGGGGCCAATTGGTCCGGTGGCGGGTTTTCATTGTTGATGATGACTCCGCCTTCGTTGCGCAATTTCAATAGACCAGTGGTCGCCACCTGTTCACCCGCCTGCACCCCTTCGGTTATCTCGATCAGGTCGCCGCGCTCCTCACCGGTTTTTACAAAGCGCTTGACCGCGACCCACTCTGGTTGCGGCTGCGCACCCTTACCACCTTGCTTCCCTCCCCGGCCTTTTTGCTCATCGATTTTCTGCGGCTTGTGGATCACAAATACCGCATTGCCATAAGGCGCAAAACTGATCGCCGTACGGGGCACTACCAGCACATTGCGAAATTTCTCCACCTTCACCGCGACATCGGCAAACATACCCGGTCGCAGCTTGCGTTCAGTATTCTCCAGGGTGGCCTGCAGCAGGAAAGTGCGATTGCGCGGGTCGATGGCAGGGTCTATTGCGGTGATGCGCCCCTGGAAAATCTGGCCGGGGATGGCGGCTGCGGTAAGTTCAACGCCCTGCCCTTCCCTAACGCGGGAAAAGTCCCGCTCAGACAGCGAGAAGTCGACAAAGATGGGCTGCAGCTGCTGCAGGGAAACCACCGCATCTCCCGGCGCCACATTCTGCCCGAGATCAATCTGGCGGATGCCCAACTGGCCGGAAAAGGGCGCGGTGATGGTGCGTTCATTGATGGTGGCGCGCTGCACACTGAGATTGGCAATTACCTGATCGAGAACGGCCTGGGACTGATCCAGCTCCCGCAGCGTGGCCACACCTTTTTTGTACAGTTCGGAAATACGTTTGTAGTCCCGCCTTGCCAGCCGGTGCTCGGCTTCCAGTACTTCAATCTGTGCAGTTTCGGGAGCGGCAGTAAGCTCAGCCAGGACCGCGCCCTTGTCGACGGACTGACCGGACTTAAAATAGATGGCTTTGACTTCACCCTGGGCCTGGGTGGTGACATTGACACCGTTGACCGCACGCAGACTGCCCACAGCACTGAGTCGGGTCTGCCAGCGCTGCTGTTCAACACGGGCAGTGGTGACGGTGGCAGGCGGCAGCGACATGTTGTCCATATACTGGTTCATCATGTAGCGGCCGAAAAACTTGAACGCAAAGATTCCGCCAAACACTACAAGGCAGCCCAGCAGCATCCACAACATGCGCCAGTTAAACAGCTGCCTTGCCAGTGTCATACATCAATTCCATTGAAACCCGCCCATCCGTGGGGTTCAGGTACCACTGATACGTTACTACCTGTTGAATACCGCTTTGTCTCCTTCCAGTGTGGCGTGGATGGTATCGCCGGGGGCAAATTTGCCGGACAGTACATCCTGGGCCAGCGGGTTTTCCAGCCACATCTGTATCGCGCGCTTCAGTGGGCGCGCGCCGTAGACGGGATCGAAACCCACATCCGCCAGTTTGTTCAACAGCTCCTCGGAAACATCCAGTTTCAGATCGCGATCCGCCAGGCGTTTGCGCAGGTTCTGCAGCTGGATTTCGGCAATGGAGCGCACTTCCGCACGATTCAGCGGGTGGAACACCACCACCTCATCGATACGGTTGATCAGTTCCGGGCGGAAATGCTCGCCCACCACATTCATTACCGCAGCTTTCATCTGGCGATAGTGGATTTCGCTGTCGATCTCATCGTCGTCGCGGGCACTGGCGTACTTCTGGATCAGATCCGATCCAAGGTTAGAAGTCATCACCACCACGGTGTTACGGAAATCGACCGTGCGACCCTGTCCGTCGGTGAGTCGACCGTCTTCCAGCACCTGCAGCAGGATGTTGAATACATCGGGATGTGCCTTTTCCACTTCATCCAGCAACAGCACGGAATAGGGTCTGCGCCGCACCGCTTCGGTGAGATAGCCGCCCTCCTCGTAACCGACATAGCCGGGAGGAGCACCTATTAAACGCGCTACAGAGTGCTTCTCCATAAACTCCGACATATCGATACGCACCATGGCGTCTTCGGTATCGAACAGGAAACCCGCCAGCGCCTTGCACAGTTCGGTTTTACCCACGCCGGTGGGGCCGAGGAACAGGAAGGATCCATTGGGGCGATTGGGATCGGAGAGTCCCGCACGGGAGCGGCGCACGGCATTGGAAACTGCCTCAACGGCCTCGTCCTGACCGATAACCCGATGGTGCAGTGCGTCTTCCATCTTGAGCAGTTTTTCACGCTCGCCTTCCAGCATTTTCGATACCGGGATTCCGGTCCAGCGGGAAACCACTTCCGCCACTTCCTCATCGGTAACACGGTTGCGCAGCAACTGGTTTTCACTGGTATCGGAGGTGTCCGAGGCTATCTTCAGCTGCTTTTCCAGCTGCGGTATCACGCCGTACTGGATTTCCGACATGCGGGTGAGATCGCCGGCGCGCCGTGCGGCATCCATATCCAGCTTGGCCTGTTCCAGCTTGTTCTTGATATCCGCACTGCCGGCGAGCTTGGCTTTTTCCGCCTTCCAGATTTCCTCCAGATCCGCGTATTCTTTTTCTATCTTGTCGATATCCTCTTCCAGCTTGTGCAGGCGTTTTTTCGCGGCCTCGTCGTCCTTGTCTTTCTTGACCGCTTCACGCTCGATCTTGAGCTGGATCAGACGACGCTCAAGCTTGTCCATTTCCTCCGGCTTGGAGTCTATTTCCATACGGATACGGCTCGCTGCCTCATCGATCAGGTCGATGGCCTTGTCCGGCAGCTGGCGGTCGGTGATGTAGCGCTGGGACAGTTTGGTGGCGGCAATAATTGCGGAGTCGGTAATGTCCACACCGTGGTGGACTTCATAGCGCTCCTTCAGGCCGCGCAGAATCGCGATGGTGTCCTCTTCGGTAGGTTCATCGACCAGCACCTTCTGGAAGCGCCGCTCCAGCGCCGCATCTTTTTCGATGTACTGGCGATACTCGTTGAGCGTGGTCGCGCCTACGCAGTGCAGCTCACCGCGGGCCAGCGCGGGCTTCAGCATATTGCCCGCATCCATCGCGCCCTCGGCCTTGCCAGCACCAACCATGGTGTGCAGCTCATCGATAAACAGGATGACGCGGCCCTCCTGCTTGGACAGCTCATTCAACACCGCCTTCAGGCGCTCCTCGAATTCGCCGCGGAATTTGGCACCGGCCAGCAATGCGCCGAGGTCCAGCGACAGCAGGCGCTTGTCCTTCAGCCCCTCCGGCACCTCGCCGTTGACGATTCGCTGGGCGAGGCCCTCGACGATGGCGGTCTTACCCACACCGGGTTCGCCGATCAACACCGGGTTGTTCTTGGTGCGGCGCTGCAACACCTGAATAGTGCGGCGGATTTCGTCGTCACGGCCGATCACCGGGTCGAGCTTGCCGGCCTCGGCGCGGGCGGTTAAATCCAGGGTGTATTTATCGAGCGCCTGACGCGCCTCTTCCGCCTGGGGATCGTTGACTTTTTCACTACCGCGCACTTTGGTAATGGCGTCCTGCAGGTGTTTGAGATCGCCGTGGGCGTTCAGGATTTTCGACACCTCACCAGCGGCGGGGTCGAAGGCGGCGAGCAATACCGTTTCGCTGGCGATATAACTGTCGCCATTTTTCTGGGCTTTTTTATCCGCCAGATTGAACAGGCGCATCAGTTCCTGCGACATGCCGACATCGCCGGTGGGCGTACTGACGGTGGGCAGATGGTCGAGGCGCTTGGCGAGGTCATTGCGCAGGCCGTTGATATTAAAACCGGCCTGGTTCAGAAACGCGGTGGTACTGCCGTTGGATTGATCCAACAGCGCTTGTAACAAATGTTCGGGATAAATCTGGTTGTGGTCGCGGCCAACGGCGATGGATTGTGCGTCGGCAATAGCGGCCTGCAGTGGGTTGGTCATCCGATCGATGCGCATTGTGCTTATACCCTCTCCTGATCATTGGCGCGCCGGACAAGAAAAGAGACGACGCGCGGTGACGCAATGACGAATACAGTCTAGTGCTGATCAGTAATTTGCGGGCTCTCGGCGGGTTTTCAAGCTCAACGCGCTTGATCGAAATCAACAGAATCGCAAGTTGGTCCGGTGGCGGAGAGGCAAAGATCTCACTTATGAACCAAGATCACCAAACTATTCGAACCAGATGAGTGACGCCATGCGCCCGGTATCCCTATCGCGACGATATGAGAAGAACTCAGAATCCTCGCTAACGGTACAGCGGTCACCACCAAAAACCTGAGTCACCCCCAGCTCGGCAAGCTCGGCGCGCCCAAGGGCATAGATATCCGCCAGGAAATGCAGCGGCTTTTTAGAATGGGGCACGAAACATTTGGCGATGGCCTCCGCATGGGTCTCACTCATGGACGACTCGAAGGCCGCCTCCAGCACATCCACCCCGCACTCGAATGCCTTTGGGCCGATGGCCGGGCCGAGCCACACCAGCAGATCTTCCGGGGCACTCGCCATGGCACGAATGGTCTCGCGGATCACGCCGCCGGTCAGCCCGCGCCAACCGGCGTGAATGGCCGCCACCTCGGCACCGTCCCGATTACACACCAGCAGCGGCAGACAGTCGGCCGTCATTACCGCACACACGACACCCGCCTCACTGGTGTAACTCGCATCCGCGGTGCGCACCATACCGTCGCTGTGGGCAACCACCGCCTTGTCGCTGTGAATCTGCTCCAGCCACTGGGGCTCGCTGGGCAGATTCAGCTCCTGCTTAAGCTGTGCACGGTTTGACGCTACCGCTTCCGGCGAGTCCCCCACGTGGTCCGCCAGGTTAAACGCCTCATAGCCGCCGCTACTGTGACCATCGCGGCGCAGTGTGACAAAGGCGTGCACCTTGGCCGGAGCGGGCCAGTCGGGCTTGAGGTAGTGATCGGCAGCCATGGGATGTCCTGTGTAAAAAGCGGTATATGTAAACGTTATAGCGGGTGAGCCGCGTTGTCCGCGCGCAGCAGCGCGAGCAAATGCAGCATGTCTTCCGGCATCGGCCTCACCCAGTGCATGGGCTCACCGGTTTCCGGGTGAAACAGCGCGAGTTCCGCCGCGTGCAGGGCCTGGCGGGGGAATTGCTGCAGGGCACGGACAAGTTCCGGGTCGGCACCGGTTGGCAGTTTGCCGCGCGTGCAATAGAGAGTGTCCCCCACCAGCGGATGGCGGATATGCGCCATATGCACGCGGATCTGGTGGGTGCGGCCGGTTTCCAGCTGGCAGCGCACCAAGGTATGTGCGCGGAACCGTTCCTGCAGCCGATAGTGAGTGATCGCTTCCTTACCGCCCTGATTGAGTACCGCCATCTTCAGACGGTTGGTGCGATGCCGTCCCATCGGCGCATTTACCTTGCCGCCGCCACTCAGATTGCCCTGCACAATCGCGTCGTAGAGGCGGGTAACCGTGCGCTCCTTGAGCTGGTCCACCAGGTCGGCCTGGGCCTGCAGGGTCTTGGCCACCACCATCAGGCCGCTGGTGTCCTTGTCCAGGCGATGCACGATGCCGGCGCGGGGAATGTTCTGCTGCCCCGGGCAGTGGGCCAGCAGGCCGTTCAGCAGGGTACCGTCCGGGTTGCCAGCGGCGGGGTGAACCACCAGTCCGGCAGGCTTGTTGATGACCAGGATCGCGTCGTCTTCATACACGATATCCAGCGCCATATCCTGAGCCAGCCACTCGCCCTGGGGCTCGAGTTCGGCCCGTAAGCTCAGCCGTTCACCGCCAAATAGCTTGTCCTTGGGCTTGGCGGTGCGGCCATCCACGGTGAGTTGACCGCCTTTTATCCACGCCTGCAGTCGCGCCCGCGAATAGTCGGGGATCAAATCCGCTGCGGCCTGGTCAAACCTGTGCCCGGCGTACTCCGCGGGGACTTCGATATCGAGTTGTATTTGATTGCTCATCTGAGAGGGTCTAATACTTTGGGCTGGCGGGGCGCTGTGGTTAAATAGCTGCCCTTCAGTCCCCGGTGATTTTTGGGCGGCTAGTTTAATAAGGTTGAGACAAATAATGATAGAGCGAGGGGCAATGCAGTCGTGGAATAAGCAGGCCTGGAAAACGCTGTTACTGGCAATGTTGGCGGTTTTCGTGGCCTCGTGCGCCAGCACGGACGAAGAGGAAGAGGGCCTGCCCTCCGGCAATCGCACCGAACAGGCCTTCTACGAAGCGGCACAGCGGCAGCTCAGATCCAGCCAGTGGGAAATGGCCATCAAGAACCTGCGGGCGCTGGAGGATAACTTCCCCTTCGGCAACTATGCCGAACAGGCCCAGCTGGAGCTGATCTACGCCTACTACCGCGACTATCAGAATGACGCCGCCATCTCCGCAGCGGACCGTTTTATCCGCCTGCACCCCCAGCACCGCAATGTGGACTACGCCTATTACATGAAGGGACTGGCCTCGTTCACCGAGGGCAGCGGCCTGTTCGAGCGTTTCCTACCCACAGACATGACCCGTCGCGATCCGGGCTCCGCCCGCGAATCCTTCGCCTACTTCGCCCAGCTGATGGCGCGCTATCCCGACAGCCGCTATGCCCCGGATGCGCAGAAGCGCATGATCCACCTGCGCAACCTGCTGGCACGCTATGAAATCAACGTGGCCAACTACTACTTCAAGCGCGGCGCCTATCTGGCCTCAGCCAACCGCGGCCGCTTTGTGGTGGAGAACTTCCAGCAGACCCCGGCGGTGCCGGACGCGCTGGCGGTCATGGTGCAGTCTTACCACCTGCTGGAAATGTCGCAGTTGGAGAACACCTCTCTCGAAGTACTGCGCACCAACTACCCTGACCACCCCGCCTTCGAAAAGGACGGCAGCTTCAACTACAAATACTACGCCGGTGCCAAGGGCCGCAGTCTGATCCACCGCATGACCCTCGGCCTGTTCGAGAAGTCCGACCCGCGCGGCTTTGACAGCCGCGAGATCTACAACGCCGAATACCGGGTGGAAAGCGCACCGCTGCCGCCAGAGCTGTAAGCTTCGGCGATAGGCAAACAAAAAGGCCCCGCTGCTTCCACAGCGGGGCCTTTTTGTTTTGGGCAATCTAGTTGTCGAAACAAGCTGCCGGGGTTACTCCCCGGCCTTCCAGCCATTGGTGATCGGGTAACGGCGGTCACGGCCGAAGCCGCGCTCGGAAATCCGCACCCCCACGGCCGCCTGCCTGCGCTTGTATTCATTGCGGTCCACCAACCGCACCACCCGCATCACGGTCTCACTGTCGAATCCCTGCGCGATGATATCTGCGGCACTGTGGTCGAGATCGATATATTGGCGCAAGATTTCATCGAGAATCTCGTAGGGCGGCAGGCTGTCGGAGTCCACCTGATCCGGCGCCAGTTCCGCACTGGGTTCGCGGGTGATGACGGTTTCCGGAATCACATCGGACACCGTGTTGCGGTAGCGGGACAGTTCATACACCAGCACCTTGGGCACATCCTTCAGGGCGTTGTAGCCGCCCACCATATCCCCGTAAAGCGTCGCGTAACCCACAGACATCTCGCTCTTGTTGCCAGTGGTCAGCACCATAAAGCCCTTCTTGTTGGAGATGGCCATCAGCAACATACCGCGGGAGCGGGCCTGCAGGTTCTCCTCGGTGGTGTCGCGCTCGCTGCCGGCAAACTCACTTGCCAGCGCCGTCATCGCCGCGTCGAAAATGCCCTCGATACTGATGACGCGGTAGTGGATCCCCATGCGCCTGGCCTGATCCGCGGCGTCATTCTTCGACAAATCCGACGTGTAGCGGAACGGCATCATCACCGCCTCCACCCGATCCGGACCCAGCGCATCAACCGCAATGGCGAGGGTAAGTGCCGAGTCGATACCACCGGACAGCCCGAGCACCACGCCCTTGAAGCCATTCTTGTTCACATAGTCGCGTACACCCAGCACCAGCGCCTGATACACGGAGGCGAGCTCTTCCAGCGGCGCTGCGTCGTTGCCCTCTACAAGGGACACGTCGTCGTCATCGACCTGCACGGTGACCGGTAACAGGCTCTCGACGAACTCCGGCGCGCGCGCACACAGGTCACCATTCTTGTCCACTGCGAAGGAACCGCCGTCGAAAACCAGTTCATCCTGCCCCCCAACGGTGTTGACGTAGACGATCGGCATTTTGCCCGCCTGGGCCTGGCGCCCCAGCAGCGCCAGTCGCTCCTCCGCCTTGCCGCGGTGAAAGGGGGACGCGTTGATATTAAGCATCAACTTGGCTCCGGCGCGCTCTGCCTGCACCACTGGCTCCGGGTGCCAGATGTCTTCACAGATAGTAATCGCCGTGGGAATACCCTTTATATCCACCACGCACGGTTGATCACCAGGCACGAAGTAGCGCAGTTCATCGAATACCTGGTAATTCGGCAGTTTCTGCTTGGCGTATTCCGCCACCAGCTCGCCATCCCGGATCAGCCCGGCCATGTTGAGTACGCGGCCCGCCACCACCCGCGGATAGCCGATCAGCACCGCGCAGGGCAGCGCAGCCTGCTTGAGTTTTTCCAGCGCGGCGTCGATGCGCTTTTGCATACTGGGGCGCAGCAGCAGGTCTTCCGGTGGATAACCACACAGAGTCAGCTCCGGAAACAGCACCAGATCGGCCTCGTGCTCGCGGTGGGCTCTGCGGGCGACTTCGACCACCTGGTCGGTATTGCCGGGGATATCCCCCACCAGCAGATTGATTTGCGCCAGCACTAGCTGCAAAGTAGACATCGTTTTACCCCGTTGGACTGAGGCGGCTATTGTAGCCACGCCACCCGGGGGCACAACATCTGCCCGAAATCAGTCCGACTCACCTGCAAATGAGAATAAAAAGTGAGCAGCTCCCCTCTGGCTACTGAAGTGCCGCAAAAAGTGCCACACGCTGCTGAAGCTCGCGGCGGTGCCACCGCCAAGCCGTATTCCACCTTCGGCAGTCCACGGCTGCGGCAGCGCGACCTACTGAAAATCTATGCCTGGTACCGGGTCGCCATTGCCCTGGTGCTGCTCGGACTGTTTGCCTCGGGCATCAGTCGCGGTGCGGTCGGCACCCTGCACCCCGCGCTCTACCTGAATACCGCCATTACCTATGCGGTACTCAACGTCGCCTGGTTGCTGTTTCTCTATCCGGGCGGCTTCAAAACCACACCTTTGCGTATCGGCAGTATTCTCGGCAGCGATATCCTCGCATTTCTGTTACTGATTCAAGCCAGCGGCGGGCTCAATTCCGGGGTCGGTTATCTGATGCTCACCAGCTGTGCCGTAGGTTCGCTGTTGCTGGACCGGCGCATGGGCGCCTTCCTCGCCGCCGTCGCCAGCATTGCTGTTATCGCTCAGCAGCTGTTCGGCATTCTGGTCGGCCACGCGGAAACCCAGGATATTGTCTCCGCAGGGAGCCTCGGCATTCTGCTGTTTACTTGTGTGACCGCCCTGCAGTACCTATCCACACATATCCGCCTCGCCAATCAAAAAGCCGAACAGGAACGGCGGCAGGCGCAACACCTGCAGAGACTGACCCAACAGATTGTGGCGCAGATGCGCACCGGTGTACTGGTGTTGGATGGCGATAATCGGCCGGAACTGGTCAACCGCGCGGCGCAGCAACTGCTGGGAATGAAGTGGGGAACAACCGGAGAATTGAGCACGGAAGTGCAAAAGGCTCTGGATGCACTGAAATCAAACCCCCATAGAAACAGCGATATCATTCAGGGGGGCGGGCGAAGCGAATTGCGCGCAAGCCTCACTACTCTGGCACACGGCAATCACTCCAGCTCGCTGGTATTTCTTGAAGACAACCGCAAGCTGGTGCAACAGGCCCAGCAGCTCAAGCTCGCCTCACTAGGGCGCCTCACCGGCTCCATCGCCCACGAAGTTCGCAACCCGCTCTCCGCCATCAGCCATGCTGCGGAACTCTTGGCGGAGTCCACCACTATTTCCAGCGAAGACCGACAGCTGACTGAAATCATCTGCCGCCACAGCCAGCGCGTAAACCAGATTATCGAAAACGTCATGCAGCTCTCGCGCCGCCGCGCAACGCAACCGCAAAAATTGGATCTGTGCCAGTGGGCCAAAGAATTCCTGCGGGATTACCACGCCGGCTCCACACCAGAGACAGAAATTATCCTCACCCTGCCACCCGCTTCGGTCTATGCGCGCTTTGATCCTGACCAGATGGCACAAGTGGTGACCAATCTCTGTAACAACGCTGTGCGACACTCAAGAATCGCCAGCGGGCGAGCCAGCGCAGAGCTGATGATCAGCTACAACCGCGAACGCGAATGCGCCGAACTTGATCTACTCGACCAGGGAACCGGCGTCCCAGAAGAGCACAAAGAACAGATTTTCGAGCCATTTTTCACTACCGAAACTTCAGGCGCAGGCCTCGGATTGTATATCGCCAGAGAGCTGTGCGAATCCAATCGTGCCAATCTTTATTACTGCCGTAGTCAAGACAGCCGCAGCTGCTTCAGAGTAGAATTCGCCAACGCCCAACAGATTTTTTGACAGCTATTACACCAACAAGCTCGACAACAATAAACTCGATCGCTATGGCCGACCGACAACCCATTGCCCTGGTGGTAGATGACGAGCCCGACATCTGCAACCTGATATCAATGACTCTGAATCGCATGGATGTGCGCTCAGATATCGCGATGTCTGTTGCCGAAGCTCGCCGTCGCCTCGCGGAAAAACACTACGACTTCTGCCTCACTGATATGCGCTTGCCTGACGGGGACGGCCTGCAAATCGTGGAAACCATTCAGGAACTACCCGCGGATCGAGCACTCCCGGTCGCCGTCATCACTGCCCACGGCAATATGGATACGGCCATTGCTGCGCTAAAGCTCGGCGCTTTCGATTTTGTCAGCAAGCCCGTCAATCTGGAGCGCCTGCGCAACCTGGTGCAACTGGCACTGCGTCTCAATGAAGGTCGCTTTGTTGCACGCCAGGAATTTCCAGCGCTGTTTCAAGGCCAGTCCGACGCTATCCAAACACTCCGGGCACAGATTGAAAAAATCGCACGCAGCGATGCACCGGTCCATATCACCGGCGAGGCAGGCTCGGGCAAGGAGCTGGCCGCGAGGTGCATCCACGATCAGGGCCCCCGCTGCCATCGCGCGTTCGTCCCGGTGCACTGTGCAAACATCCCGTCGGAACAGCTTGAGCCTGAGCTATTTGGACACCCGGTACAATCCGAGTTTGCGTCAGGGCTGCTGCAGGCCGCAAATGGCGGCACCCTCTACTTAGAGGATGTGACAGAGTTGCCGCAGGATATTCAGGTCAGACTGTTGCGAGCCATTCAGGAAAAAGCCTTTCGCTCTGCCGCTACCGGTGAAAATATAAAGCTGGACATTCGGATAATGACCGGCTCCCGCAAACAACTCACTGACGAAGTCCGCGCAGGCCGCTTTCGCAGCGACCTGTATTACCTGATCAATGTCATAGAACTCGCCATACCACCTCTGCGCCAGAGACGCGAGGATATCCCGCTGCTCACACGCAATGTGTTGCGACGCATAAGCGCGGCTTCCAGAGGGGCCGCAGCAAAGGCATCACAGGAAGCCGTCCTCGCACTACAGGCCTATTCTTTTCCAGGTAATCTCAGGGAGCTCGAAAACATTCTCGAACGCGCCGTTACCCTCGGGGAGAGCAGCACGCTCTATGCGCGGGATCTTATCCTGCCAGTGGCATCACCGATTCCAAGCATCCCTGGCAGCGGACACTATGATCTTTCCTCATTAATCACCGCTACCACGCCCCCAGGTATCTCCCGCGCGGCTTACCCGGAACAGTTTTCATCTTCAGACTTTGAAACACTGGATGACTTCCTGCAATCCATCGAACGGGAAGCGATTGAAAGTGCCCTCGACGAAACTGGCTGGAACAAGACCGCAGCGGCAGAGAAGCTTGGAATCAGCTTCCGATCCCTGCGCTACCGCTTGAAAAAGCTGGGACTGGAAAGCGAATAACCCGGCAACTGCCGGGTTATTCGCTTATCTGTTCCGCACCAAATTCCGTATCACCAGCAGTCAGCACCCAGCGATCCAGTTGCGTTGCGAATGCCTGTGTTCGTCAGCGTCAGACTCGCACACTTGCTGTCCGAAGCCTGAGATTTGCCAGTAACCGGCGCCGCCGTGAGCGTATAGGTAGTCGCGTCCAACACCGCAGAAATCGTGTACAGACTTTCCCCGGAATTCAGCGTGGCCCCGTCTTTCAGTGACTCAGCAACCGCACAATTCGCATTGTTGTAAGCATTGTAAGTGGTGAAGCAGCGCTGCAGACGATGTGCCACATCATTCAGTGAGGCCTTGGCATCCGCCCTGTTGCTCTTGCGCACGGATTCCATATAAGACGGATAGGCGATACCCGCGATAATGCCGATGATCGCCACCACGATCATCAGCTCGATTAATGTAAACCCATTCTGCTTTTTCATTCTTTGCATCTCTATATTTATCAATTAGCGCAGCTGTCGCCAGGACATCCGACCAACGGCATCCATAGGAAATCTACCTTCTGTCACATCCAGTTCACCCTTGATGTTACTGGTGGGAAGGTACGCTTTCTCACCACTGCGAATCACTTCGGAATAACTGATTACGGCGTAATCCACCTCGATACCATCTTCCCCAAAAATGGAGTGCCCATCGTAACGGTCACCAACAGCAACCAATTCCATCATCCAGCCACTGCCACCGAACGAACAGGGATCTGAGGAGGTAATCAGTGTCGGGAACAACAGGCGATCATAGATCAACAGCGGCTTGCTGGTGATCCGCTCACCAGTGACCAATCCGCCAAATGAAAGGTCCAGATACCAACCTTTTTTGGTGGTCCACCAGCTGGTGTCCGCATTGTTACTTACATCCCGCAGACCATTGGCTTGGGTGGAAATGGTTTTCTGGAACAGCTGATCGCGACCGGTCACTGGCGCGCCCTGGTCAGCGATGGCATAAACGCTATTGATCACACTACCGGCGTTATTATCACTGTTGGTGAGGTAACTGCCGGTACCGAAGTACACCATAACGGCGTTATCCATCTTGGCATTCAGCCCCAGCGTTGGTGTGGAGGTGATTTTCTGGATATTGTCGCTCGGGTCCAACGCAGTAAACAAAGGCGCGTCAACCGCATTACCACCATTGCCATTCTGATAAGCAATACCCCACTTGGACGTTTGGGCATCATCAAGGTCAAACTTCCACATGTTGCCAAGCAGATCGCCGGCATACGCACTCACAACCTCGCCATCACCATTAGCCAGCAATGCTGGTCCGGCGAGGCCGTTGGCACCGGCAGTTCCGGCGACAATAACCTTGGTGTTGGCCGCCGGGACATTGAGATCGACCGCAAAGAGAGCCGCATTACCAGCGGTGGAGTTATAACCATTACCCAGGAAAATCTTCCAACCATTCTTGGTAGGTGCGACAACCGGTTCGCTGGTGATATTGCCCAGGCCGCTGAATGTAGTTGTATAAAGGTCTGGGTCTGTCAGATCCATCAGGACCTTACTCTCATTAAACAAATCCGGACTGGTAATATCCAGCACAAAGAAGCCTTTGCCTCCCGCTCCTAGCGTCCCTACCAAGATATTTTTCCAACTCCCGTTGATGTACGCATCTCCCACGAACAGCTTGCCGTCTACGCTATAGCTATGGGGATTGCTACCGGTACCATAATCCGGCGAACTCAGCTTCCGGAGCTTTTCGTAGATACCGGCCGGCACATAGGAGAAAAGTTCAGCACCGCTGGTCGCATCGAATGCATGCAGCATACCGTCGTTCGCACCCACATAGAGTACTTCCCTGCGGTTTTTCTTATAGGTCTCGTAGTATGTATCGTAGGTCAAACCTCCAAGGGAATCAGACAGCAACTGGAAGTTGTATTTCTTACGCCCGGCAAATACTGGGCTGGAGTTAACGATATCACCGAGCAAGTTATCCCGATCTCTCAATCCCGGAACACTCTGCCCCTTCACCCAAAGCAAGCGAGCAGCGCCCTCAACAGCCGTGTCGTCGCCAATAAGATCCGCTTTCTGGGCATCACTGATTCCACCATCCAGGGCTGTGGCACCCCACTTAAATTCCACCCCAGTGGTACCGTTGTGAGAGTAAACCTTTCTTGTCGCGACACTGTTGAACTTTGAGTTATCCGATTGCCATTTAACAGTACCTACGGTTCCGTCACTTTTCAGGTTCAGCGCCTTGATTTCACCGCTCCAGTCGGTGCTGTTAAACAGCGCCTGATAAATCACCGTCTCAGTACCGAGGCGGGTGGAGTTAGTGGCAACAGATGACGCAGATCCGGCGCTCGCTGCAACCTGCTCCAGTGCCTTACCCAGGCTTTCTTCCAACTCCGCCGGGTCAATGGCATAGAAATAAGTTTTGGGTGCTGCAGCAGCTATCTCCGCTTCGGTTGGCAAATTGCCGTTTTCGTCGTCGCTGAATCCACCCCATTTGGCGGCATAGTAAAGCGGTTGCTCAAGTGTGTTAGCACTAGAGGAACCCACAACAAACTTCTTCGATGTCGCGCCGTCGCCCACCTGACAGTTGTCACAGTCCCCGTCGGTGAAGCCCTCAATGCCAGAGTGAACATGGAACCCGTCGTTCGTTGTGCCCGCAATCACATAGCCGAACCCCATATCGTCGACAGTAGATTCCGCAATCACATCTGTGGTAACCGTCAGTTCACTGCCGCTAACCGAGTAATTGATTACCCCCCACATATCCTGGTCGAAGTCACCACCCTGCTCACTGTCCTCCCAGTTCACATACAGTTTGCCGGAAGTGCCATCCGCGGACTGCGTTACCACCTTGAAGTCCACAATGGCACAGTTACCACCCACGTCCTTATTACGGCAAGCAGGCAAAAGGGTCACTTTGCTATCAGTAGAAACAGGAATTGTTACCTTGGGTACAGCCGGCGCCAGCGCAACACCATAGGTAGTGACGTTACCGACATTAAAATCGGTCCGGATTTTTGAGGTGCGCGCATAATAAGCCAAACCCGCGATATCGTAGGTTCCGCCAAGGCGTGGGGCATCGGGGCATGTACCGGCAACATCTGACAAATTCGCGACGGTTTTAGGCGTACACAACTGGTTAGTATTAGAGCCGTTATCCCCCACAAAGAAGTTCTTGCCGTGAATACCTTCCGCAGCACCCACCTTGTTGGTCCAGGTATCGACACTTCCAATTGCGTTCAGATCGGACGCGCCGGAAAAATCGTTATCATACGAGCTGCTCGACGCATTGAACTGGATAACATTCAGCGCCGCACAATAGTTGTTGCTACTGATCGGACTAGTCCACGTAGGGGAGCTCAAGCCGGAGATATAACTCGAATCGTCTGAATCAAAGGTTGCCGACTTGGCCTTCCCTGCCAGATAGCGCAATGATTCAAGATAAATTTCCGATTGCGGATTGCCCCAGTTGGAACATTCCCCATCCCTAAAGAAATTCTCTCCCCAGGGACATCTATCTGCATATGTATGATTGTAAACACCATCATCGCCTGGGCCGCTATACTGATAGCC
>NZ_DATCMV010000008.1:0-8243 GCF_036563125.1 Microbulbifer sp. | reverse complement strand
TTTAATTCGTTGATTCATGATTTTTTATTGTCCGTTTTAATTATGAGCATGTTTTTCCAGGCTTTATGAAGGCCAGGTTAACTCAGTTAACAACGCAGGTTATTTGTCTGGATATAGCGAGAACAAATTGGACCGTTCGATAGATGGGCTAAGGCTATTACTGGCCTTTCCGTTTTCTCGCTTTCCATAAGGCCAGCCTCCGTTATGCGGCGTGGCTGGAATAGGCGAGCTCACAGCCCTTAAACAAGGCGTGGATTACGTGTGACGGGTGTCACAAATTTGGTCTGGCGTGTTTTATAGCATGCGATTTTTGAGCTGGCGAGACTTTACGCTCGGCACATGTGGTGAGTAAGTACTAGCTTGCTGTGTGTCGATTGCTCACTCTGTCTAGATCTTGTCGCTCACTGCATTCATGCCTGCTATCTTCCTGCTCATAACAATGCACGGGAATGCACCATGTTCAGAAATTTTTTCGGGCCAGCGGCGCTGGTGGTTTCGGTCCTAGGCCTGGTGGCATGCGACAGGTCTGGCACTGAATCTGTCGCTCCTCCGCAGCCATCGTCAGACTTTGTCATCGATTACGACGAGTTCCAGCTGGATAACGGCCTGCAGGTAATTTTTCACGTCGATCGCTCGGACCCAGTGGTGGCTGTGTCATTGACCGCCCATGTGGGTTCCGCTCGGGAGAAGGAGGGGCGCACGGGCTTTGCGCACCTGTTCGAGCACCTGTTGTTCCTGGAGTCGGAGAACCTGGGCAGGGGCGGGCTGGATGCGATGAGTGCGCGTATTGGCGGTTCCGGGGCCAATGGTTCCACTTCCCGCGATGTCACCAACTACTACCAGACGGTGCCGAAAGACGCGTTGGAAAAAATGCTGTGGGCCGAGGCCGACAAGCTGGGCTGGTTTATCAACACCGTGACCGAGCCGGTACTGGCGAAGGAAAAACAGGTGGTGAAGAACGAGAAGCGCCAGAGCTACGATAACCGCCCCTATGGCCACGCCCAGTATGTGATCGATCGCAATCTCTACCCGGAGGGGCACCCCTACAGCTGGCAGGTTATCGGTTCGCTGGAGGATCTGGACAACGCCACCCTGGACGATGTGAAGACCTTCTTCCGCCGCTGGTATGTGCCCAACAACGTGACCTTGGTGGTGGCCGGGGATTTTGATCCCCAGCAGGCCAAGGCGCTGGTGCAGAAGTACTTCGGTGAGATCCCCGCGGGGGAGGCCATCGAGCGCGCGCCCAAGCAGCTGGTCACCTTGAAAGAGACCAAGCGCCGTTTTTATGAGGACAACTTTGCCCGCGAGCCCCAGCTAACCCTGGCCTGGCCCACGGTGCCGCGCTACAGCGAAGACAGTTACCCGCTGGCGGTGCTGACGGAATACCTGTCTGACGGCAAGCGCGCGCCCTTGTACCGGGTGCTGGTGGAAGATGAGCAGCTGACTTCGAATGTGGCCATGGGCGCTTACGAGTCCGAGCTGGCGGGGCAGGTGCAGCTGGAGGTACAGGCGTTTAGCGGGCGCGATCTGGATGCGGTCTACGCGGGTATCCAGAAGGCGTTTTCGCTGTTCGAAAAAGAGGGGATTGCGGAGCAGGATCTGGAGCGCATCAAGGCCGGCCAGGAGGTGGCCTTCTACAACAGCCTGTCCAGTGTGCTGGGCAAGGGCTTCCAGCTGGCCCAGTACCAGATGTACGCGGATGACCCGGGTTATGTGAGTGAGGATATCGAACGGCTGCTGGCGGTCACCGCGGAAGACGTAAAGCGGGTGTACCAGAAGTACATTGCTGACAAACCCTTCGTGGCGGTGAGTTTTGTGCCGAAAGGGGAGCAGGCGCTGGCACTGGCAGATTCCACCGCGGCGCAGGTGGTGGAAGAGCAGATCGTGAACGGTGCCGAAGACGCGGTGGACCCATCCGCGCAGGCGGAGTACCAGAAAACTTCGTCGAAGATCGACCGCAGTGTGGAGCCCGCCTACGGCGCGCCGGCGCAGACTGCGGTACCCGATGTATGGCAGAGCGAGCTGAGTAACGGCATCGCGGTTTACGGTATCGAAAACAGTGAGGTGCCCACGGTCAACTTCAGTTTGGTGATCGACGGCGGCCAGTTACAGGAGAGCATCGACAAGACCGGTGTGGCCAACCTCGCCGCCATGCTGATGGAGCGCGGTACCAAAAACCGCACCCCGGAAGAACTGGAAACGGCGATCCAGATACTCGGAGCCGATATCAGCGTATCCGCCGCGCAGGATGCTTTCCGCTTCGACGTGACCACGCTCGCGCGCAACTTCAACGAGGTGTTCGCACTGTTGCAGGAAATGCTGCTGGAACCGCGCTGGGACGAAAAAGAACTGGTGCTGGCGAAGAAGAGCGTCACCAGCCAGATCAAACGCGCAGAGGCCGAGCCCAATGCCATTGCCAGCAAGACCTTTGCGCGGCTGCTGCACGGCGATGACAGCATCCGCGGTTACAGCGGCCTGGGCACGGAGGAATCCGTGGCGGCCATCACCATGGATGACCTCAAGGCCTATTACGCTCAGTACCTGTCACCGTCCGTGGCCCGCGCCCACGTGGTGGGGGATATATCCCAGAAGGACTTCCTGGCCGCGGCGGAATCCCTGGCCAAGCAGTGGCCCGCCAAGCCGGTGAAGGTCCCCGACCCGAAATCCGAACCGGCCAAGCCGGGCATCTATTTTGTGGATGTGCCGGACTCCAAACAGTCGGTGTTGCGCATCGGCCGCCTGGCCATGCCGGCGGTGTCAGACGATTACTACCCGGCGGTATTCACCAACTACATCCTCGGCGGCGGTGGCTTCGCCTCGCGCCTGATGCAGGAGCTGCGCGAGGGCAAGGGCTACACCTACGGTATCGGTTCCAGCGTATCCAGTGACAAAACCGGCGGCCGCTTCGCCATCGGCAGCGGCGTGCGCGCCAATGTCACCGCGGAATCCGTGCAGCTGATCGACGACATTCTCGAGGACTACCCCAGCACCTACACTGAGGCGGACCTGGAAAACTCCCGCTCCTATCTCGTGCGCGCCAACACCCGCGCGTTCGAGACCGCGGGTGCCAAGCTTGGTCTGTTAGAAAAAATGAGCGAGTTCGGCTGGCCGGCAGACTATGTGCGCAAACACGAGGCCATTGCCAAGGCCATGACCGTGGAGAAGGTACAGAAAATTGCCGATGAATATATGCAGCCGGATTCCATGATCTGGGTGGTGGTGGGTGACCGGGCTACGCAGTTGGAGCGTTTGCAAAAGCTGGGCCTGGGTGAACCCACTCTTGTAAAGAATGATTAGTCCGCGAAGCGGCTATTCCTCTGAATCCTGATTGTGGGGCGTCTACATTGAACTGGGATTGTAGGTGCACCACTCCATTCCCGGCTTTTGTGCGGTAAGCCTTGCGAGGGCGCCCAAACACACAGGCGAGAATGGCTTTATGAACAGCGCGTATAAACCTTTTTTGTTTATGGAAATCGTGGTCGGCTTTGCGCCGACCTTGTTTTTAGGCGCCAGCCACTTGGTGGGCAAATAATGCGTTGAGCGATGCCTGGCCAGGTGGAATGCACCATTTACGATGTATGCGGGCGCGCTCACGTGGCGTTGGAGGGTTGCTAAACTTTTATTCCCAACCTGAATTCAACGCGGTATCCAGAAAGTGCTGGACTACAAACTCTACTACTGGGACCTGCCATTCCGTGGCGTGTTCATCGAAATGTTTCTGGCGGAAGTCGGTGCCAGTTACTCCCTTCACGATGCCAGTGAGATCTACCCTGAGCGCAGCCTCCAGATCGATAACCCTGGTATGGCGCCCCCTTACCTGTACGACTGGAAGAGCAAGACGTACTTTGCGCAGCTGCCGGCGATTCTGATGCACCTGGCGCGTGAATACGACTATCTGCCAAAGCGTGCAGAGACCCACACCCTCGCCCTGAAAACCCTCCTCGACTGTAACGATGTGCTGCTGGAAATCACCAATTACCACGGCATGGTGATGTGGAACAAAAACAGCTGGGACGAATTCCGCAACGGCCGCCTGTCGGATTGGATGGAAATCTTCGAAAAAACCGGTTTGGCCCATGGCCTGAAAGGCGGCGGTAACTACCTTCTGAGCACGACCATATCTGTGGCGGATATCGCCACCGCGGCACTGTTTGGGACCATGGTGTATGCCTTCCCTGTTCTCGAAGAGGACCTGCAGGAAAATGCGCCCCACATTGCGCAGCTGGTAAAGCATGTCGAGGCTCGTAAGCCCATTCGAGCACTGCTGGAAAAACGCCGGGAAAAATGGGAGCGGGGCTATTGCGGCGGGCAGATCGAGAGCTCACTACGCAAGGTGTTAGGTCAGTAATCAGGCCAGTAGCTGGAACGTGATCAGCGCTGTGCACAGCAGGAAGCCCACTGCTGGGCACCACAGTGGATAGCGGGTTACCCCCACTTTCACCGGTTGCCGGCGCAGTTTGATTACCACCAGGCACAGGTTCACCAGAGAGAAGATTACCAGCATGATAAACGCGGTGATCTTGGCCAGTACCGTGAGCGGCAACCAGAGCGCGAATACCAGGATACAGCCCGCTACCAGTAAGGTGGACGCGACCGGGGTCTGTGTCAGGGCATTTACACGTGCAAACACTGTCGGTGCCATGCCTTTATTGGCCATGCCATACAGCAGCCTGGATGCCATGATGATCTGCACCAGCGCACCGTTCACTACCGCAAACATACTGATAACACCGATAAACTGCGTTGAATAGCCGGCATTGCTTACCATGGCCGCCAGCGGCGCGCCACTCTGGGCCAGTGCATGGATGGGTATGGTGCGCACCGCTATCGCGGCTACCAGTATGTAGAGCAGGGTGGATACGCCAATGGCGATCAGGATCGCCCACGGCAGCGTCCGGCGCGGGTTCTTCACTTCCTCGGCAATATTCACCATATCCTCAAAACCGATAAACGCATAAAACGCCAGGAAGCTGCCGACAAGCAGTCCGGGCCAGGCGGTCATTTCGGGGACAGCGAACACCCGTTGCCACTCCTGCACCGGGGGTGCCTCGCGGCTGACGAAGATGACAAACAGCAGGCCGCCTACTTCCACCAGCGTGATGAGGGTTACGGTGAGCGCAGATTCATTTATGCCCCACAGCGCAATCAACGTGAGTAGCACCACCAGCAGGGTGATGGCGAGGTATTCCGGTACCTGGATAAAGAGTTCCAGGTAACCGACGAAGCCGTTGGCAATGGTCGCTGCCGATACAATGCCGGTGATCGCCACCAACACACCGACCAGCTGCGCAAACCAGCGCCGGTTCCAGGCCTGATAGATATAGGTGGCTGAACCCGCGCTCTGTGGATAGCGTGAAGATAGCTCTGCGTACGACAGCGCGGTAAATGCGGCAATAATCCCCGCCAGCAGAAAAGCATAGGGCAGGGACAGTCCGGTTTCATCCGCCACCTTGCCGATCAGGGCATAGATACCGGCACCGACGATGGTACCAATACCGTAGAAGCTGGTTGCCGCCAGGGACAGTGATCGTTTCAGGGCGACCTGGTCTGACACGCTATTCCTCCGGCAATGGTTCTAACCAGTGTAGCGGCATAAAAAAGGGGGAGCCGATGCTCCCCGAGGGACCTCACAGGATGAGGGTTAAATCAAAAGAACCCGAGCGGGTTGGTGTCGTAACTGACAAGCAGATTCTTGGTTTGCTGGTAGTGTTCCAGCGCCTTTTTGTGGGTCTCGCGGCCAATGCCGGATTTCTTGTAACCGCCGAAGGCGGCGTGGGCCGGATACTGGTGATAGCAGTTGGTCCATATGCGGCCGGCCTGGATATAGCGCCCCATTCTGTAGGCGAGGTTCATATCCCGGGTCCACACGCCGGCGCCTAGACCGTATTCGGTGTCGTTGGCGATCGCCAGTGCCTCGGCCTCGTCCTTGAAGGTGGTGACTCCGACCACCGGGCCGAAAATTTCTTCCTGGAATATACGCATCTGGTTGTGGCCCTTCAGTAGGGTCGGCTGCACGTAGTAGCCCTTGCGGAACTCACCGCCGAGATCCGCCGCACCACCGCCGAAGATCACTTCCGCACCCTCGCGGCGGCCGATTTCGATGTAGGTCATGATGCGGTCGAACTGCTCCAGCGACGCCTGCGCGCCCACCTGGGTCTCCATGTCCAGGGGGTTGCCGCGCTTGATCGCCTTGGTGCGCTCCACTACACACGCCATAAACTCGTCGTAGATGGATTCCTGGATCAGCGCGCGTGACGGGCAGGTACATACCTCGCCCTGGTTGAAGAACGCCAGCACCAGGCCTTCCACCGCCTTGCTGATGAATTCGTCCTCCTGACGCATCACGTCGGCAAAGTAGATATTCGGGGACTTGCCACCCAGCTCCACGGTGGAAGGAATCAGGTTGTCGGCGGCGCATTTCAGGATATGGCCACCCACGGCGGTGGAACCGGTGAAGGCAATCTTGGCGATGCGCTTGCTGGTGGCGAGTGCCTGGCCCGCTTCCTCGCCGATACCGTTGACGATATTCACCACACCCGGCGGCAACAGGTCACCGATCAGTTCCATCAGTATGAGAATCGAAGCCGGTGTCTGCTCCGCGGGCTTCAGCACCACGCAGTTACCGGCCGCCAGCGCCGGCGCGAGTTTCCATGCGGCCATCAGCAGCGGGAAGTTCCACGGAATAATCTGACCGACAACGCCCAAGGGTTCATGCAAATGATAGGAAACGGTGTGTTCGTCCAGCTCCGCCATGCTGCCTTCCTGGGCGCGCAGGCAGCCGGCGAAGTAGCGGAAGTGGTCCACACACAGGGGAATATCCGCGGCGATGGTTTCCCGCACCGCCTTGCCGTTGTCCCAGGTTTCCGCCACCGCGAGCATTTCCAGGTTCTGCTCGATACGGTCGGCTATTTTTAGCAACACGTTTGAGCGCGCCGCGGCCGCGGTTTTGCCCCAGGCACTTTTGGCGGCGTGGGCGGCGTCGAGCGCCAGCTCGATATCGGCAGCGGTGGAGCGGGGTACCTCGCAGAATACCTCGCCGGTAACGGGGGAGATGTTCTCCATATAGTTACCAGACACCGGTGCGACCCATTCGCCGCCAATGAAATTTTCATAACGCGGTTTGAAGTTGATAAGCGCGCCATCCTGGCCGGGTTGTGCATAGATCATCGCTGTTTCCTCTTCGGGATGCTTATTGTGTTTCTCACTCCCGCGGGCGTTGTTATCTGCCAGTACTGGGAGTAGGCTTGAAAGCCGGGCCTAACGCCCGGTTATTCTGGTTTGAGCGATGAAAAAATATAACTTCCGGTGATTCGCGGCTTTCTTCTGAGTACAGATCAGTTGACCCTGAATCCAGCCTGCGGACACCGACAGCAATAAAATCGATAAAAGCCATGACTGAAATGACGATCCGCGGTCGCGCACAGCCGCGGGAACTGGTGGAGAACCGGGTGTCGTTCGCCGGTCCCAGTTCCGAGCTCAGTGTTTACGATACCTATTTGCCCGCAGAGCAGGTTGGTCTCTCTGCGGGTGAACTGCTGTACTGCGGAATGATCAGTGGCCGCAAGATCATGCACGCGGCGGGCAATTACCGCGCCGAGTTTTTGCCGCTGGAGTCATTTGTGATGGCGCCCGGTGAAAAGGTACACATCGACTTCCCCGATGCCCGACTGGAAAATCCTACCTCCTGCCTCACCATAGAAATCGCCCGCGAACGCGTCGGTGCCATCTGCGAAAAACTGAATGGCGCGGCACCGCTACAGCGGGAATTCGACGACTGGCGCTACCGCCCCGATTCCCTCATTCACACCCAGCACAGCCAGGCTACCCAGGCGCTGCTGCAGCGGCTCGTCACCACGTTTACGGAGAATTCCAGCGACCGGGATTTTCTGGTGGATCTCGGGGTGAGTGAACTGGTGGTGCGTATGCTGCGCGAGCAGATGCGCAGCTTCCTGCTGAAAGTCTGTGAAAAAAATCCCGAAGTTAACGGCCTCGCCGCTGCGCTAAATCAGCTGCAGTCCAAGCTGGACCAGCCGCTGGATATCGATCTGTTGAGCCGAATGGCGTGCATGAGCCGAACGCGATTTTACAGCGAATTCAAAAAACACCTCGGCTGTACCCCCGCGGAGTTCCAGCAGCACCTGCGCATGCAGGCGGCCAGGGATCGCTTGGCGCGCGGGGAATCGGTGACCCGGGTGTGTTTTGATCTCGGCTACCGGCACCTCAGCCACTTCAGCCGCCGCTTC
>NZ_DATCMV010000170.1:0-4248 GCF_036563125.1 Microbulbifer sp. | reverse complement strand
TGTGGAGATTCTGAATACGAACTTAAGCGTATGCCAATGTTTGTGCACTGTTGCCACTGCACATGGTGCCAAAAGGAGACCGGTTCTGCGTTTGCGGTTAATGCGCTGGTAGAATCCTCATGCGTATCTTTGCTCAAAGGTGAAGTTAATGAAGTAGAGCTTCCAACTAATAGTGGTGCTGGCCAGAAAGTTGTTCGCTGCAATAGATGCCAGGAAGCCTTATGGAGTTACTATGGTGCTGCAAAGGAAAAGGTGTCATTTGTTAGAGTCGGAACTCTGGATCAGCCTGATTTATGTCCGCCTGATATTCATATTTACACTTCGTCAAAGCAAAAGTGGGTTGTATTGAAAGAAGGTGGTGCTGTAGTGGAGGGGTTCTACAGGCGCAGTGAGTATTGGCCTGAAGATGCAATCGCTCGGTATGAAAAAGCAAAAAATACATGACCGGAAATTGCAAGAGCAATATATGCATGCCACATGCATCCAGCATTATTTCGGCCTTTGGCCTCCAGCAGCCAGCGTTACGCAGGTATCAGGTACGCACAATAGTACGTTTTGTTTAGGGGAATGACATGCCAACGAAGGCGGTTGATGGCAAGCCTAATCAGACCGCTTCCCTTCGCCAGTGGACCAGACTGGTTGTGGTGTATCTTCTTGTTCCACTGATTTTGTTGATATGTGGTGGTGATCTCGGTTGGTGGCAGGCGTGGCTCTATTCTTTACTGATCTTTGTTGCAGGTATAGCGGGGCGTATATGGGCGGAGCAGCGGCACCCCGGAATGATGGCCGAACGACAGAGCATTGAAAATTTCGAAAATGCAAAAGCCTGGGACAAGGTGCTTGCTCCACTGATGGCAGTGGCTATCGTTTTCCCTATGGTGATAGTAGCTGGGCTAGACCACCGCTATAGCTGTTCCCCTGAATTCCCGTTGTGGCTCAATGTAATAGGATTCACCTTGATCTCGCTCGGTTACGCTTTCGCTACATGGGCTTTGGCAGAGAACCGCTTTTTCTTCAGCGTGATGTGCATTCAGACGGATCGTGGGCATGTGGTGTGTGACAGTGGGCCGTACCGGTTTGTGAGGCATCCCGGGTATTCTGGAAATATTTTCCCATTGATAGGTATTGTTCTTGCACTGGGCTCGGTATGGACACTGATTCCTGCAGCAGTGGCAGCAATCATCACGGTTGTTAGGACTGTACTTGAAGATCAGACATTAACGAAGGAATTACCTGGCTATCGAGACTATGCGCAACGTGTGCGCTATCGGTTGATTCCGGGAATATACTGAAAAATTGTGGCGTACCGCTAGAGCCGTGTATAGCCTAAAAAGCTTGGGCAAGCTCACGTATTTCTTGTGCTCAAATAAAATCTGGTTGCTCATCCATGTTGTGACCGTCGGGAGAATGTATGAAAAAGATAATTATCCTGTTCCTTGTCTTCACAGCTTCAGTCGCTTCCGTATTCATTGTTCAGATGATGATTACTAAGTTGTGGAATTTCGGTGGTGTCAGTTGGGGGCCTGGAAATCTTCCAGTGCAACCGGTTCAGCAAACTGCGATGTTGTGCACTACGTTTTTGGCTGGCTTGTTCGCACCAATTGTGGCGATTGCAATCTGTCGCCGAATTCCATGGGTAGTCATTTTCTCGATCTGTGCATTTGGCTTGACGATCGATGTATTTGCGGTACTGGTACCGCTGGCCTCATTACCGTTGTGGTTTAAGTTGTCTTTTGTGATTTCGGTACCTTTGCAGGTATATGTAGGTACAAAAATAGGCGTGTTACTTTTTCTATCAAAACGGCCAAGAGTCAGTTACTCCTAGTAAATACATACCGCGGGGTTACGTCTAGTCCGGCCTTATATGCAATTTGTTGAATAGTATCGGCGGCGGCGCTAAGGTAGCGCCATAACGAAATCAATAATAAAGAGACCGCCCGATGATCGTGTCCACCGAATCTCACGACCGCAGTGCCCCAAAGCCCAGCCGCTTGCGTATCGGCCGGCGCTACCGTGCCAACCGGCTCGACGGCCGCTACGATACTATCGTTATTGGCTCTGGTATTGGCGGACTCACCACTGCGGCACTGCTCAGTGCTGCGGGCAAGAAAGTGCTGGTGCTGGAGCAACACTATACCGCCGGGGGGTTCACCCACGCCTACGATCGTAATGGCTACGAGTGGGATGTAGGCGTGCACTATATCGGCGACGTGGGCGAACACCCAACGATGACCCGCCAGCTGTTCGATTTTCTTTCCGCTGGCACCCTACAATGGGCGCCAATGGATGACACCTACGACCGTATTTGTCTAGGTGATGAGCAGTTCGATCTGCGCGCCGGGCGCCAGGCTTTTGTGGATGAGCTGGTACGGAGCTTCCCGGATGAGCGCGGTGTTATCGAGCAGTATCTGGAGCGAGTTGATGCCGTAGGCAGGGCGATGCCGCTGATCACTCTGGAAAAATTGTTGCCGAGCTGGTGTACGCGGTTCACTCGGCTGTGGAAGAAGCTGCGCTGGCCGGCCTACCTGAACAAGACCACGTACGAGGTACTGCGCGAACTCACTGACAACGAAAAGTTGATTGCGGTGTTAACTGGCCAGTGGGGCGACAATGGCATGACGCCGAAGACCGGCAGCTTCATTATTCACGCGCTGATCGCCAAGCATTACCTGTATGGTGGCTATTACCCCGTGGGAGGTGCGAGCAAGATTGCCGAAACCATCATCCCGCAGATCCAGTCCAGCGGGGGAGAGGTTTTCACTTACGCAGAGGTGGAGACGATCCTTTTGGATGGCAATCGCGCGCGCGGTGTGCGCATGGCCGATGGCACTGAAATCGAGGCGCCGCTCGTGGTGTCCGGTGCAGGTGTATTCAACACGTTCGAAAAGCTGCTGCCGCAGAGTGCCAGCGAATATGCTGGTTATTTCCGTGACCTGGATACGGTCAATCCGTCGATGGCCCATGTGTGTCTGTATATCGGCCTGCAGCGTACCGCCGAAGAACTGGGCCTGCCGAAGACCAACTATTGGCTCTATCCGAGCGCCGATTACGAGAGCGATACGCGACGCTTCCTCGAAGACCGCGATTCACAAATTCCGCTGGTCTACATTTCCTTCCCCTCGGCCAAAGATCCGAGCTTCACCCGTCGTTACCCCGGTCGCGCGACCATCGAAATTGTAGCCCCCGGCAAGTACGAATGGTTCGCGCAGTGGCACGAGCAACCCTGGGGCAAACGCGGTGAAGACTACGACGCGCTCAAGCAGCAGTTCAGTGAGCGTCTGCTCGAGCACCTCTACAAACACTTCCCGCAATTGCGTGGGCAGATCGATTACTGCGAACTGTCCACACCGCTATCCACCGATTATTTCTGCCGTTACAGCCGTGGTGAGATCTATGGCCTGGACCACGATCCCAACCGCTTCACGCAAACCTGGCTGCGCCCCAAAACCCGTATCGGTGGCCTCTACCTCACTGGCCAGGACATTATGAGTTGCGGTGTTGCCGGTGCCATGTTCGCCGGCGTGGCAACCGCGCAAAGTATCTTGGGCTGGCGCCGTGGCTTGCCACTGCTGCGCCGCATTTTCCGCGCAAAATCAAACCGGGAAAATGAGTTGAACAAGGTGTGTATCTGAGCCCCGGCGTTAGCCGGGACTCAGATGTCGTGCGGGCGTTTGATTTAGGTTAGAGCGGCGCAGTACATGCCATATACACATCCAGCTGGTTCACTTGCTGCAGCAGGCTGTTGAGGCTCAGGCGCACCCTGTCGAAGTCCAGCGTGGTGGCAATCACTATGACCCGCTGATTAACCGCGCCATCGACCTTGAACGCCACCAGTGAGCTACCTGTGGAACTGTCGCCGGTTGCGGTGTCGTTCAGCCAGGTGCTGATGTTAATGGTGTCCTGCAGTACCAGGTCGAGCAGGCTGCTCGGTTGTTCTACCAGGAAGCCGATCAGGTGGCGGCCGGAGAGTACCGTTGCCTTGGTGACATCGATATACGCATAGCCACCTGCGCCGGCCGTGACTTCGAGCCGCGCGGCATCGGTAATCACATTGTTAGTGACACGTCCGGGACTGGTCACGGAACAGCCTGAGCAGGGTTCCACCTTGCCACTGGCCAGGAAGGAGTTGCTGGTGGTAATCGGCTGGAAATCTCCCAGTGATTCGCAGGTAGCGGCGAGATCGTTGTCGCAGGTATCGCCGATGCCATCACCATCAAAGTCTTCCTGGCCCGGGTTTGGTGTCTGTGG